>JAKLHH010000466.1 GCA_022710245.1 Myxococcota bacterium | reverse complement strand
CCTCGGCCAAGAGCCACTGCCAGACCAAGGGCTCCGGGACCAGCACCTTCACGCCGAGGTGAGCCGCAACGGCCGGCGAGGCAGCCAGCGTCAGTACGCCACCGCCTTGCCGCTCCCCTCGACGATCCGGTAGCGGCCGCGCGGCTTCGCGCCGGTGATCGTCTCGGTCTTGCCGCCGAGCCAGCGCACGGTGAGGGCGTCGACGCTGGTCGCCGCGCCGAGGCCGAAGTGGACCAGGCGGGAGACCTGCGAGTTGCCGCTGCTCGCCCCGCCCGCCACCTCGCGGAGCTGGGTCAGCGTCCCGCTGGTCAGCGTGACGCGCGCGCCGTAGGCGCCGGCGTTGCTGGTCGTGCCGCGGAGGTCGAGCTCGACCCAGCCGCTCTGCTGCCTGGCCTGGTTGAGGAAGAGGTGGACGTTCGGCGGGACGCCGTCGCGGTCGGCGATCAGCAGGTCGAGGTCGCCGTCCTCGTCGACGTCGGCCCAGGCCACCGTCACCGCGTCGTGCACCGCCACGCCCGCCTCGTACGTGACGTCGACGAAGCCCTTGGCGCCGTCGTTCCGGTAGAGGCGCGAGTAGTGCCCGGTGTAGAGCGAGGCGATGGCGAGGTCGAGGTCGCCGTCGTTGTCGAAGTCCGCCCAGGCCGCGCTCACGTCGCCCTCGTCGTAGATGAACCCGCTCCCCTTCAGCTGGTTGGTGAAGGTGAAGCCAGGCGCGCCGCTGTTCACCACGAACATGCTCGGGTCGCCCCAGGGCTGCACGCGCGGGTGCGCGAGGTTGCAGATGTAGGCGTCGAGGTCGCCGTCGTTGTCGACATCGCCCCAGGCCGCGCCGTACGAGTGCCCGCCGGTGAGGAGCGCCTGCGGGCCGGGGATGTCGTCGCGGGCCACCCCGGCCTGCTCGCCGACGTCGACGAAGACGCCGTTGCCGAGGTTCTTCCAGAGCTGGTTCGGGTACATGTGGTAGTTGGCGACGAAGAGGTCCAGCCAGCCGTCGTTGTTGTAGTCAGTCCAGCCGAGCCCGTAGGGCGAGTAGGCGATCGGGAGCGTGAGCCCCGCCTTGGCCTGCGCGTCGGTGAAGGTGCCGTCGCCCTTGCCCTCGAAGTAGCGGTCCTGGACCGCCGCGTCGTCGGGGTAGTGCTTCAGCCAGTTGCCCCAGTAGAGGTCGAGCTTGCCGTCCCCGTTCGCGTCGCCGAAGGCGGCCGCGGTCGCGGGCTCGAGCGCGGCCACCCCGCCGGCGCCCGGCGCCACCACGAAGCTCCCCTTGCCGTCGTTGAGGAGCACGCGGTGCGTGAAGTCCTCGTCGACGAGCTTGTCGCAGTCGTTGTCGCGCCCGTCGAGGAGCTCGGGCGCGCCGGGGTGGACGTCCTTGCGCGTGTCGTCGCAGTCGCCGGCGGCGATGCTGTGGCCGTCCTGGTCGGCGTCGCTCGTGTCGGTGCCGTCGTCGGCGACGCCGTCGCAGTCGTCGTCGCGCCCGTTCTTCACCTCGGTCGCCCCCGGGTGGACGTCCGCCTCGGCGTCGTTGCAGTCGGCAGGCGAGACGCCGCCGACCTCGTAGCCGTCGCCGTCGCCGTCCCGCGAGACGTAGTAGCCGGCGAAGGCGTCCTGGTCGCCGTCGTTGTCCACGTCGCCGTAGACCGCGAAGGTGGCGCCGGGCGCCACCGCGAAGGGGTCCTTGGCTGGCTTGCTGAAGGCGCCCTTGCCGTCGCCGAGGTAGGCCTTCGGCCCGCCGAGGTTGCCGCCGCCGATGACCACGTCGTCGTGCCCGTCCCCGTCGAGGTCGACGACGGCCACCTGCCAGCTCGGCTCGTCGCTGAAGGGCGCGCTCGCCTTCGCCTGCGGCGTGAAGAGGCGCTCGCTGTCGCTCCAGGCGCAGAACGCGTTGCCGACCAGCTCGAGGCGGTAGTTGCCGGGGACCCCGTAGGCCTCCACCGAGGTGGGCACGAGGAGGAGCGCGCGGCTCTGCTCGTCCTTCGGCACCTCCTCCATGGCCAGGTAGGGCGCGGCGGCGACGTGATCGTAGACGATCATGTAGTGCTGCGTCGGCTGCAGGAAGATCCCCTGGGCCGAGACGTCGAGCTCGAGCCACTTCTCGGGGTCGGGCGCCTTCACCTCGACCTGCCGCGGGGGGAGCAGGTCCTTCGACTCGTCGAGGAGGTTCGGGAAGGCCGCCGGGTAGGAGCGGCCGAAGGTGTTCATCAGGCGGAGCCTCGCCGGCCCCTCGCCCTTGGCGAAGGCGACGCGGATCTTGGTCACCTGGAACGGGTACGGCGGCACCACCTTCATCATCTCGAAGGTGTGCGGCTTCCACGGCGTCGTGGCGTCGAGGCCGGTCAGGTGGCCGAGGTACTTGCCCGCGAGCTTGCCGACGGTGGCGGGCTGCAGCGTCTTCCACCAGGTGCGGCCGGCGCAGAAGCGGTCGAACTCGGCGCCCGGCGCAGGGCCGGGCGGTGGGCCCTGGTCGGGGCCGCGATCGGGCGAGCCGCGGTCGCCCGCGGTGGAGTCAGCGTCGGGGAGACCGGCGTCGACCGGCTGCGCCGGGTTCGAGTCGCAGGCGCAGAGACACGAGAGCACCAGGACGGCGAGCGGACCTGCCAGGCGTTGCATACGACCATCGTACGGCCGGGGCGTGCGGACGAACAGTCTGTGTTGGTCGCGGCAGCTTCGCCCGACCGTCCGACCTGGGCGGCGCCGCGACGCTAAATCACCGGTCACGATTCTCGAACACTGACCCACGAATCGTGACCGGTGATTTGGTAGCCTTTCCCGACGGGGAGCGGGCGCGACCCGTCCACAAACAAACCTGAATGAACGAGCGGAATCGCGCTCGTCCATTTGGCCGGGTCGGTCAGCGACGGGCGCGGCGGTGGCGCGCCAGCGCCGCGAGGAGGCCCAGCGCGGCCGCTGCGAGGGCGGCGAGGACGACCGAGGACCACGAGGCGGAGGAGGCGGGCGGCACCACGCAACCACCCCCGAGCCCGAGCGCGTTGCTGCGGTCGGGCGGCGGCGTGACCGTGCCATCGCCCGCCGGCGGCTGCGGGCCCACGTCGGCGCCCGCGCCGCCGCCGTCCGGCGCGCCCGGCAGCGGCGGCAGCCCGCCGGCGATCTGGTCCCGGCTCACCACCCAGGCGTCCGCGAGCACCGCGGACGCGTTCTGGTTGTCGACCAGCGACCACATCGCGTTGCCAGCGGACGCGCTGTGCCAGCTCAGCCAGTAGGTGGCGAGCGGGGCGTTGCTCTTGAGGCCCTGGATCAGGATCGTGTTGTCGAAGCTCCCGTCGAGCACCGTCTTGGGGCCGAACTCGGTGATGGCGAAGGGCTTGCCGAGGGCGGTGAGCGAGGTATAGCTCCCGTTCGAGTCGATGTTGGCGTTGAGCGCGTCGACGTAGATGTCGAGCCCCACCACGTCGACCATGCCGGGCCCCGGGTAGTAGTAGGTCGTCGGCTTGGTCCCGCCGGCGTCGAGCTGCGCGTTCGGCGCGTAGACCCAGAGCAGGTTGTGCAGCCCCTTGCTCTTGGTGAAGAGGTCGAACATGTGCTGCCAGACCTTGGTGAACTCGGCCTGCGTCGCGAAGCCGTCGTCCTTCGCGCTCCACCAGAACCAGTCGCCGTTCATCTCGTGCAGCGGGCGCCAGAGGACCACGATGCCCGCGTCGCGCAGCTCGGCGAGCCCCGCCGCGACCTTCTCCAGGCGGTCGAGCCACTTGGCCCCCGCCGCGGTCGACGACGAGACGAGCTGCGAGAGGTCGACCCCGCTCCGGTCCCAGCTGTCGCCGCCGGTGAAGGGGTTGGCGAAGTGGAGGCTCACCGTCACCAGGCCGCCCGCCGCCCAGTGCTGCTTGATCACGCCGTTGGCGGCGGCGATGTCGGCGGGGACGGCGTCGAAGCCGTAGTCGACGCCGAGCATGGAGATCCACTTGCCGGTCTGGCTCTGCAGGTCGCCCACGTAGTGCTTGTAGCCGCTGACCACCGCGGCGCCGTGGCCCGCGTTCTGGCCCGAGAGCACGCGGTGGTCGGCGCGCTTCGGCAGCCCCTGGAGGTACTCGAGGACCTGGCGCGCCTTCGGCGTCGCGGCCGGGTCACAGGGCGCGCCGCGCCCCGCCGCCGGGAGCAGCAGCGCGGCGAGCGCGAGCAGCGTCGACCACCAGGTGATCCTCATCGACTCCATCCGGGCCCTCCGCGGCGCCGACCAGCTCCATGATCGCACCGGCCGCGCGCTCTGGGAAGGGGCAGCCGCGGACGGCCCGCGAGGTTGACCGCGGGCCGCGGCGGGCGGTAACACCGTCTGGTGACCACTCAGCGAGGAGCCCCGCGCCTGCTCGGCCGCGTCGACCACGACGATCCGGCCGGGCCGCGCTTCGCCTGGCCGGGCTGCGCCGTCCACCTGCGCTTCTCGGGCCGGACGATCGCCGTCCGCCTGCGCGCGAGCGGTGACCACTTCCGCGTCGTCCTCGACGGAGCGCCGCGCCCGCCGCTCCTCGCCGAGGGAGGGCCCCACCACCTGCTCGCCGAGGGCCTCGCCGAGGGCGCGCACGAGCTCGTCCTGACCAAGCGCACCGAGGCGCTGGTCGGCGAGGCGCAGCTCCTCGGGGTCGAGCTCGCGCCCGGCGGAGAGCTCCTGCCGCCGCCGCCCCCCGCGCCGCGGCGCCTCGAGCTGATCGGCGACTCCATCACGGCCGGCTTCGGCGTGCTCGCGGCCAGTGCGGACGAGCCCTTCACGCCCGCCACCGAGGCCTTCGATCTCTCCTTCGGCGCGCTCCTCGCGGAGGCGCTCGGCGCCGAGCCCATCGCGCTCGCCTGGTCGGGCCGCGGCGTCTGCCGCAACTACGCCGGCGAGCCGGGTGAGCCGATGCCGGTCCTCTACGAGCGCACGCTGCCGGCGCGCGCCGCGAGCCGCTGGGACTTCACGCGCTGGGTGCCTCACGCCGTCCTCGTCAACCTCGGCACCAACGACCTCTCCCCGGGCGGACCGCCGCCGGAGGCGCTCTTCGTCGACGCGTACGCCGGGCTGCTCAGGCGCGTGCGCGCCGCGTACCCGGCGGCGCCGATCCTCTGCCTCCTCGGCCCCCTGCTCGAGGGCGACGCGCTGCAGACGGCTCGCGGCTTCCTGGCGCGGGCCCTCGAGCGCGCCCGTCGCGCCGGCGAGCCGCCGCTCCTCCTGCACGAGCTGCCGCCGCAGGCCCCCGCGGACGGCCTCGGCGCGAGCGGCCACCCGAGCGCCCGCACGCAGCGCCTGATGGCGACGCGGCTCGCGCCGCTGCTGCGCGGCCTGCTCCGCTGGTGACCCTCAGCCCTGCTCCTCGGGGAGCACGACCTCGCGGAAGCTGAGCCAGATGAGGAGGTCGTAGGCGATCTTGAGACCGCCCGCGAGGAGGAACGGGAGCCCGGCCAGCGCCGCCGAGGCATAGAGCGGCCCCGCCGCCAGCGTCGAGAGCGAGGCGCCGACGCTGCGCGCGATGCCGGTCACGCCCGCGGCGGCCGAGCGCTCGGCCGGCGCCACCAGCGCCATCGTGTAGGCCTGCCGCGTCGGCACGTCCATCTGCGAGATGCTGAAGCGCGCGAGCAGCATCGTGATGGCGAGCGGCAGGGTGGGCATCAGCGGCACCAGCAGCAGCAGCACGTTCGAGGGGAGGTGGGTCAGCACCATGGTGCGGAGGAGCCCGAGGCGCGCGGCGATCCAGCTCGCGCTCAGCGCCGAGAGGCCGGCCAGCAGGTTGGCGCCGAAGAAGATGCCCCCGAGGGCCGCGGGCGCCACGCCGAAGCGGTGGTGGAACCAGTAGGCGACGAAGGCCTGCACCACGAAGCCGCCGGCGAGGGCGTCGAGGCTGAAGAGGCTCGCCAGGCGCAGCACGGCCCGGCGCGAGGGGCCGAGCCCGAGGTCGGCGCGGAACCAGGCGGGCGGTCCGCCGGCGCGCTGCGCCTCGGGGAGCTCCACGGCCGCCGAGAGCCGCGCGACCAGCAGCACCATCAGGGCGCCCACCACCGCGTAGCCGATCACCACCACGCGGTAGCTGCCGAGCGCCGCCAGGCCGTGGCGCTGCAGCGCCTCCGCGAGCCCGCCCCCCGCCAGCGCGCCGAGCGCGGTGGCGAGCGAGCCGACCAGGTTGTACCAGGCGAAGACGCGGGTCCGCCGCGCGGCGGCGACCTCCCCGGCGAGCGCGGCCTGCTCGATGGCGAGGAAGGGGCCCACCTCGTTGCCGCTCGGGCTGATCACCCCCACCGTCGCGGCGAGGAGGAGCAGGACGAACGAGCGCGTGCTGGCGAAGACCACCCCGGCGAGGATCATCAGCGCCGCGCCGGCGAGGAGCATGCGGCGGCGGCCTACCCGGTC
>JAKLHH010000465.1 GCA_022710245.1 Myxococcota bacterium | reverse complement strand
TAGGGCCATCGGGGACCTCGTAGTGGGTCTTCGGTTTCCGCAAGATCCCGAAGGGCTACACTACGAGTCCCCGCTTATTCAACCCTCCTCGGTCAACACACGAAAGCACTCAGTCGGATCTGCGCCCCTCCCACGCCGCCGCGTCGACGAGGCCGTGCTCGCGCTCGAGCCGCCGCACCTGCGAGAGCAGCGCGTCGTCGTCCTCGTCGCCCCCCCAGCCGTAGATGGCGGAGGCGACCCAGTCGGCCCACTCAGTCGGCACGGGCCCGTGGCGCCGGAAGTAGAGGGCGCGCTCCTCGCGGGAGAGCGGCTCGAGCCAGCGGGCGAAGATCATCGCGTACCACTCGCCCTGACCCATCCGCCAGAAGCTGGAGAAGCGCTCGCCCTCGGGGTAGCGCTGCCACGGCGGCAGCAGCTCCGGCCGCTCCGCCAGCTCGGCGCGGAGGGCCTCCTCGAGGAGCCGGGTCTCGCGCTCGCGGCGCTCGTCGTCGCTGCTGCTCATGCGGGAGACGATAGCACCGGCGCGGGGCCGGCGGTTGGCCCGCTACTTCGGCCACACCTTCTCGCCGGTCTCCGCGTCGTAGAGGATGATCGCCTCCGTCGGGCAGACCTCGGCCGCGGCGAGGATCTCGTCCGGGCTGTCGCCCTCGGGGTTGACCACGACGATGATGCCCTCATCGTCGAGCTCGAAGGTGTTCGGGGCCTCCTGCAGGCAGGCGCTGTCCCCGGTGCACTCCTCGCGGTTGATCTCGATCCGATACCTGGCCATCCCTCACCTCCACCTGGCCGGCCCCGGCGCCGGCTCTCTTACTCTGGCCACCGTCGACGACGCGGGCAAGGCCGCGGGGCCTCACTGGACTTTCGACAACTTTTTTCTCCGGTGCTACCCTCGCAGCTGGTGGAGATCGGCAACCCCTACCCGCGCCGGTTCGGCAAGTTCGTCCTCATCTCCCCGCTCGCGAAGGGCGGCATGGGTGAGCTGCACCTCGCCTACAGCGGCCGCGCCGACCTGAAGAAGCTCTGCGTCATCAAGACCATCCTCGCCCACCTCGCGGACGAGGAGTTCGTCACCCGCTTCGTCGACGAGGCCAAGGTGGTGGTGAAGCTGAGCCACGGCAACCTGGTGCCGGTCTTCGAGGCGGGCGAGGTCGAGGGCCAGTTCTTCGTGGCGATGGAGTACATCGAGGGTCGCGACCTGCGCGACTTCTGGAACCGCCTCTGCGAGGCGGGCCGGATCTGTCCGCTCGACCTGGCGCTCTTCATCGTGCGCGAGATCTGCCGCGGCCTGAGCTACGTGCACGGCTTCGAGGAGCTGCACCTGGTGCACCGGGACGTGAGCCCGCCGAACGTGCTCCTCTCCTACACCGGCGAGGTCAAGCTCACCGACTTCGGGGTCGCCACCAGCACGATCAAGCTGCAGAAGACCGCGCCCGGCATCCTCCTCGGCAAGCTCTCGTACATGTCGCCCGAGCAGGCGAAGAACGAGCCGGTCGACGCCCGCGCGGACGTCTACTCGGCGGGGGTGATCCTCTGGGAGCTGCTCACCGGCGAGCGGCTCTTCCCGCCGGACAAGAGCCAGCTCGAGCGCTACGAGCGCGCGGTGAACCCGGTCATCCCGCCGCCCTCGATGGTCAACAAGCTCCTGCCGCCCTCGCTCGACCTGATCGTGCTGCGCGCGCTGGCGCCGCAGCGCGAGAGCCGGCTCGGCGACGCCGAGCTCTTCCGCCGGGAGCTGGCGAGCGTCCTCGCCAAGCTGAGCCCTACCACCGACACCCTGACCCTGGCGACGCTGCTGAAGGAGCTCTACGGCGCCGAGCTGGAGCGCGAGCGCGACGACCGCCGCCAGCTCCTCGAGGCGATGGCGCCCGAGATCCGGCGCCTGATGGACGCCTCGGGCACGCACACCGCCTCGCCGGGCGCCGCGGGCAAGCCGGCCCTCGCCACCGAGCCCACCGAGGCCACGCCGGCGCCCGCCGAGGCACCGGCGCTGCCGCGCCTGGCGGACGGCACCGTCCTCGACGAGCGCTACCGGATCGAGCAGCTGATCGGCGAGGGCGGGATGGGGACCGTCTACGTGGCGAGCCACATCGAGATCGAGAAGCAGGTCGCGGTGAAGGTCCTGCACCCGGTCTACAGCCGCATGCCCGACGTGGTCTCCCGCTTCCGCGCCGAGGCGCGCGCCGCCAGCCGCATCGGGCACCCGCACATCGTCGAGGTCTTCGACTCGGGGACCACCTCTGACGGGTCGATCTACTTCGTCATGGAGAAGCTCGACGGCGTCGACCTGGCGGACGTGATCGACAGCGAGGAGCGGCTCTCGGTCGAGCGCACCATCCACATCGCGACGCAGATCTGCGAGGCGCTCGCCGCCGCGCACGAGGCCGGCATCGTCCACCGCGACCTGAAGCCGGAGAACATCTTCCTCATCACCCGCGAGGGCGACCCCGACTTCGTCAAGGTCCTCGACTTCGGCATCGCCAAGAACATCGAGCTCGACGACCCCAGCCGCGAGCGGCTCACCTACCCGGGGATGGCGATGGGGACGCCGGAGTACATGGCGCCCGAGCAGGCGGCGGGGCAGAAGACCGATCACCGCGTGGACATCTACGCGACCGGCGCGCTCCTCTACGAGATGCTGGTCGGCAAGCCGCCGCACGAGGGCGACAACCTCCTCGCGGTGCTCAGCGCCAAGGCCACCGACCCGGTGGTGCCGCCGCGCCAGCTGCGGCAGGACATCCCCGAGCTCCTCGAGCAGGTCGTGCTCTGGGCGCTCGCCTTCAACCCGGCGGACCGCCCGCAGTCGATGTCGCAGCTCACCTACGAGCTGAACAAGCTGACGCGCGGCCGGGCCGGCGCGGTCGCCTCGCTGCTCGGCATCCCCGGCATCTCCGGTCCGCCGGCCGGACCCACGCAGGGCCCCGGGGCGCGCGGCGGCGGGCCGCTGCGCCCGGTGGGGAGCGGCACCGAGCGGGTGGCGGCGATCGACGTCGCCATGCCGCTGCCCTGGAAGGACGGCCGCGGCGCGAAGCGCTGGCTCCTGCCGGGCGCGATCATGATCTCGGCGCTGCTGGTGAGCGGCGCGCTGGCGCTCCGCTACCTGCGGCGGACCAGCGCGAACCCGCCGCCCCGCCCGGACGCGGCGGCGCTGGTCGCCTCGCCCGACCTGCGAGCGCCCGCGCGCGATCTCGCCGCGGCGGACCGCCCCGCGCCGCCCGACGATCTCCCGCCGCCCGAGCCCGATCTGGGGCCGCAGAAGAACCCGAAGAACCCGAAGAACCCCAAGGTGGCGGTGCGCCCGCCGGCGCAGGCCCTCCTCGCCGCCGGGCAGCGGCACCTCCGGGCCGCGCAGTTCGAGCCGGCGCGCCACGCGTTCGAGGCGGCCGTGCGCTCGCCGCGGACCAAGGGCGCCGCGCTGGTGGGTCTCGCGGAGGTGGAGTTCCAGCTGGCGCGCTACTCGAGAGCCGAGGCCTACGCCCGGCAGGCGCTGAAGGCGGGCGGCGGCCTGCGCGCCCGGCTGGTGCTGGCGAACATGTACTTCAAGCAGCGCAAGTACCAGCAGGCGGTGGCGGCCTACAAGGAAGTGCTGGCCCTCGATCCGAACCACAAGGAAGCCAAGCGCAACCTCGCCGCCGCCAAGCAGCGGCTCGGGCAGTAGCGCTCCGCGAGGCGCGGCGCTGATCGCTGACCGCTGCCCCCTTCTGCGACTACGCGACGACGCACCAGCTCGGGGCGGACCCACTGCTGGCGCGTCTAGCTTGACGGTGGCCCTGGCTCGCTGGGCCGAGGCCCTACCGGCAGGTGGAGCCGTAGCGCTGAGCGGCGAGGCTCAGAACGAGCCGCGCAGGCTGAACGCCCCCCCGCCGGCGAGCGGGGCCACGCCGAGCGCGGTCCGCGGCCGCTGCTCGGCTGCCGGCCGGGTGACGAGCTGGTAGATCGAGATGCCCACCGCCACCGCGCCGAGGCCCGCCAGCACGTGGCCCGCGACGAGCTTGCTCTTCGCCGCCTCCACGTCCTGCCAGCGCGCCTCGATCACCACCGGGTCGGTGGCGGCCAGGTACTGGTCGTGGGCGCTGCTCCCCTGGGAGCCGCCGACGCCGTAGAGCACGGCCGCGGTGACCAGGCAGGCCGCGCCGACGCCGAGCGCCGCCCAGCCGGAGATGGTCTTCGTCTTGCGCCGGGCGGCGAGGGTCGGGTCGAGCGCCAGCGCCCCCTCGCCCTGCGCGTCGAGGAGCAGGGCGACGCTGGTGTGCTGGCCCGCGGCCAGGCTGAGCTCCTTGACGGCCGCGCGGTGGCCCTCCTTGCGCGCCTCCAGGCGGTGCCGCCCCGGCTCCATGTAGACCGGCAGCTCGAGCGGCGTCTGCCCCACGACCTGTCCGTCGAGGAGCACGGCGGCCCCGTCCTGCACGGCGGTGATCCGGGCGCTCGCCAGCTTCCGGCGCAGCTCCTCGAGGCGCTTGCGCGCGGCGGCGATGATCGGCGCCGGCGCGTCGGCCGACTGGATCAGGAAGCGCTCGAAGTAGATCGCGGCCTCGGTGCGTCGGCCCAGCGCGTCCAGCGTGCCGCCGATGTTGAGGTCGATCTTGTGGCTCGGGAAGAGCGCGCGCGCCTGCCGGTACTTCTGCAGGGCGTCGAGGAAGAGGCCGCGCGAGTAGAGCTCGTTGCCCTCCCGGAAGAGGGCGGTGGCCTGCTCCTTGGCGGCCTCGGCCGTCTCCGCGTGCGCCGGGCGGCCGACCGAGAAGAGCACCGCGATCGTGAGCAGCGCTCTAGAGATCGTCATCCTTGAAGTACGGTCCATGCTCTCCGCTCTTCTTGCCCGCCTTCTTCTTGGGCTCGACCTTCTTGGGCTCGACCTTCTTCGGCTCGGGCCTGGGCTCGACCTTCTTGGGCTCGGGCTTCGGCTCGGGCCTGGGCTCGACCTTCTTCGGCTCGAGGTTGGGCTCGACCTTCTTCGGCTCGACCTTCTTCGGCTCGGCCTTCTTCGGCTCCGGGCGCGCGCCCTTCTTCGTCGCGCCGGCCCTCGCCGGGGTCAGCGCGATGCGCAGCGTGTCGTCGCGCTCGGCGGCGAGCTCGCGCTCCTCGGGCGCGTGGCCGCGCGCCTCGACCCGCAGGCGCCTCGCCTTGCCGCGCTCGAGGACCAGCGGGTTCTCGGTGGTCGGCTGGCCGTCGAGGAGCACCGTCGCGCTCGCGGGCTCGAGCTCGAGCTTGAGCTGGACCGTCCGCGCGGTGGCGGCGGCCGCGGCGTCCGCCGGCGCCTGAGCGTCCGGCCTCGCCGCGGCGAGCGCGCGCGGGTCCGCTCCGCTCCCCGCTTGCGCCGTGGACGCCGCCCCCGACGAGCTGGGGCCGCGTCCGAGGCGCCAGAGCGCGAACCCGCCCCCGGCGACGAGCGTGACCGCCACCACGGCGACGATCACCCCGCGGCGGGAGCGTGCCCCGGTGAGCGACTGCTGCTCGCCCGCGGTGCCCGAGAGCGTGGTGGTCGCGAGCTGCGGCCCGCTCCGCCCGGGGGGCGCGTCGAGCGGGCTCGGCGTCGGCATGAACGTGAGCCCGGGGCCGGTGGTCCGCTCGCCGAGGAGCGGCCCCAGCGCGTCGCGCAGCTCGCGCATGGAGCCGATCCGTCGCTCGGGGTCGACCTCGAGCATGCGCCCGAGCAGCTCGGCGAGGCGCTCGGGCACCGCGGGGTTGCGCTCCCGCACCGGCACCGGCTTCTCGTCGCGGTGCTTCAGGATCAGGCGCCCGAGCGTCTCTGCCTCGAAGGGATAGCTGCCGGTCAGGAGCTGGTAGGCGATCGCGCCCAGCGAGTAGAGGTCGGTGCGCGTGTCGACGCGCTTCGGGTCGATGCACTGCTCCGGCGACATGTAGAGCGGCGAGCCCAGCACCATCCCGGTCTGGGTGCCGGCCTGCTCGAGCGGCTCGCGCTCCTCGAGCAGCTTGGCGATGCCGAAGTCGAGGATCTTGACCCGCTCGCCGCCGGGCAGGTCGGGATCGGCGACCAGGAAGAGGTTCGCCGGCTTGAGGTCGCGGTGGATGATCCCCGCGGCGTGCGAGGCGGAGAGCGCGGAGGCGCTCTGCTGGATGATCCGCGCCACCGCCTCGGGCGCGAGCAGGCCGCTGCCCTGCAGCCGCTCCTTCAGCGTCTGCCCCTCGAGGTACTCCATCACCAGGTAGACCCCGAGCTCCTCGTGCCGGCCGCTGTCGTGGATGCGTACGATCCCGGGGTGCCCGATCCGGTTCACCGCGCGCGCCTCGTCGAGGAACCGCTTGGCGACCTGGGCGTTCGCGACGTAGCGCTGGAGGAGGATCTTGATCGCGACCCGGCTCTCGATCTCCGGGTGCTC
>JAKLHH010000464.1 GCA_022710245.1 Myxococcota bacterium | reverse complement strand
CGAGCGCTCCTTCGTCCTCGTGCTGCCGCGCTCGCGGCCAACGCCGCGGCGCTGAGCACATCCGCGTCAGAACCGCAGCAGCGTCTGGACCTGGAAGAGCGTGCCGGTCGCCCCGGCCGAGTACTGGTAGAGGACCCCCGAGTAGACCGAGTCCTTGACCCAGGTCACCTCGCCGTTGACCCAGACGCCACGCTTGCGGAAGGGGTACCAGTTGAGCCCGCCGGCGTACTCGGCGCCGTTGCCGAAGGGCCCCCGGACCATCGAGGTCCGCCCGTAGAGCTCGAGGCGGCTCCGCAGGACGAAGTAGCCGAGCGACGCGTCGAAGCCCCAGTCGTACATCGAGCTCACCGGCAGCGGTCCGTCGGCCTTGAAGCGACGGAGCCAGCGCTGGAAGAACTCGGTGTTGAGGGCCAGGCCGCGGAACTTGAACCCGGCGTCGATCGCCCAGACGAAGTAGTCGGCGTTGGAGAGGGTCACCCCGGGGGCCAGCGCGCCCGTCGCGAAGAGGAGGTTGCCGTCGGAGAGGAAGATGGAGGTGTTCTCGGGAGAGGACTGCGAGAGGTCCGAGCTGCGGTCCTCGCCGGGCGCGGCGGTGAAGGAGCTCCCGAGGCGCAGCGCCGGTCGGGCGTGGTGCTCCTGATCGTTCCACGGCCCACCGAAGCCGCCCCGGTCGTACCAGACCGTCGCCGAGTAGACGAGGTTGGTGTCGATCTTGGTCGCCTTGATGTCGAGCGTGTTGAGCGAATTACCGACCATGGCGATATAGCTGAGGCCGGGCAGCGGCTCTCCGTTGCACCAGATGCCCTGCGTGAAGCCCGGCCGGAAGTAGTTGGTCGCCATGCTCCGGTCCGTGGAGTGGAAGTAGGGGTAGGTTTCGGTCATGGCCCGCGTCCCCGGCGGCGAGAAGAACCCCGCGCGCAGGGCGAAGGCCTTGTGGAAGACGAAGCCGATGTAGCCCGCGGCGGTGGCCGAGAGGGTGGCGGTCGAGGTGTAGAGGATGATGTTGAAGTCCATCCGGCGGTCGAAAGCGAAGCCGGTGAAGTAGAAGACGTCGCGCACCAGCTGGAAGTCGTTCCGCTTCTGGACCGCCCTGGTGTTGCCCAGGTGGTCCACGTACTCGCTGCCGACCAGCATCGTGTTGGTGTAGCGGACCTGCGAGACGTGGTTGAGCTTCAGCTGGAAGGGCACCTTCGCCTCGTCGGGCGAGGCGACCAGGATGAAGCCCTGGTCGTAGCGGGCCATGATCCGGTCGAGCAGGCTCTGGCCCCCGCTCTCCTTCGACTGCGCTCCCGGCCGCGTCGCTGGCGCCGCCGGCCGCGGCTCTGCCGAGACCCCGGTGGCGCTGCCGATCACGAGCAGACTCCAGACGCACGCGCTCCTCACCACGCTCCGCCGCCTCGCCGCCATGCGCGCTCCGTTCTCGACCCCTCGTGGGCTCTCGCCCAGGCCCACCGCCAGGACCCGCCGTCAGTTCGTGTGCGCTGGCCCAGGCCCCTCTGCCACCCCCGCCACCCCCTCGGCCGCGAGCTCCTGCAGGAACGCCCATCCGCGCTCCTCACCGTCGGCGATCAACCTGCCGAGGAGCGAGGGCTGCCGGGACAGCTTGGTGGGGTAGTCGAGGCTGCGCCGCAGCTGCTCCGACATCCCGATGGTGCGCACCTTGATCGGCTCGGTGATGGAGACCTGGAACCGCTCGCGGAACTCCTGGGTCAGGGCCTGCTGCTCGATGAGCAGGTTCACCATCTCGACCAGCTCCAGCTCGTGGAGCAGGCTGAGGTTGCCGGCCATGTGGTTGCGGCGGTCGAGGATCTCGTTGGGCATCTCCGGGACCGCGTCACACTCGAAGGGGTTGACCTGGATGATCCAGATCTCCTCGGGGATCGCCTCGCTGCCCATCAGCGGTCTCCTGATGAACGCGGTCACCGGCGGGTTCGAGGAGAAGATGCCGTCCCAGAAGTAGTGCCCATCGACCTTCACCGCCGGAAACAGGCTGGGGACCGCTGCCGACGCGAGGAGCGCCTCGACCGGGATCTGCCCGTGATTGGCGGAGCTGAAGACCCTGGCGTTGCCGGTCAGCACGTCGGCCGCGCCGATCAGGAGGACCGGGCTCTCCGGCGTGACGAGGCGCTCGAGCTCCGGGAACTGGATGTGCTTGAGCAGGAGCGCGCGCAGATCGGTGAACTCGGTCCGCCCGAGCCACATGGACGCCAGCTGCTGGAGCGCTCGCGAGGGGATCGACGAGGGGCTGCTGGCGAAGGTGGGCAGGACCCCTCGATCGGCCAGTCGCACCGTCTGCACCACGGCCTGGTCGAAGAACGCCTCGCGCCAGGTCTGCGCGGAGAGCTCCTTCCAGCAGGCGATGATCCTGTCCTCGATCGGACTCGGGTCGCCGCTCGCCTGCCTGAGGAGCCCGTACCAGGCGAGGCAGGCGTTGATGGCGCCGCCGGAGGTGCCGCTCAGCCCGACGATCCGCACCCGCCGGTGGATGCCGCTCGCGAACAGCGCCTTGAGCACCCCCGCCGAGAACGCGCACTGACTGCCGCCCCCCTGACAGGCGATGGCCACCCTCTTGCCCATCTTCCCCTCCACGCCCCTGACCCGCCGGGCCTAGACCATCCGTGAGCCGGACTGCCCGCCGCTGCCTCTGGCGAGCGGCTGCTTCAGCGTGGACCATCGTCGGAGCGTGTCAAGCACGGAGCGAGGGCGCGGCTCGCCGATCAGCTCCCCGCGCGTCTCGCCGGCCTTTCGGGTTGCTCCGCCGACGCGAGACCAACATAGTGTGACGAGGTGGGGGGGAGCTTGGCCGACGACGACAGCACGCGCGATGCATGGAGCCCGAGCGGGCGCAGCCCCACCCCGGCGGAGCTGGCGGCGCTCTTGTCGGGCGCGCCCTTCCTCGCGGGGCTCGCGCCTGAGGTGGTGGCGGAGGTCGCGGCTGCCTGCGAGCTCGTGCACGTCGCCGGCGACCAGCGCCTCGTCGATCGACGGACGCCCGACGACAGCCTCTACGTGGTGGTCCACGGCGGGCTCCGCACCGTCGCCCCGGCCCCCGGCGGCGGCCGCGACCGCGTCATCGCCGAGTCCTACCGCGGCGACAGCGTCGGCCTGCTCGGCCTGCTGCCCGGAGTGAGCACGCCCGTCGACGTCTTCACGATCCGCGACTCGGTCCTGCTGCGGCTGACGGCCGCGCGCTTCGCGGCCCTCGGCGCCCGCCATCCGGAGCTCGTGCTGCGGCTCGCCGAGGGCGTGGCCAGGCGAGGCCTCGCGCTGCTCGGCAGCCAGACGGCGTGGACCACCTGGAGGCGCCCGCGGGCGGCGGCCCAGAACCTCGCGCTGCTCGTCCCCGGCCGCGACCCCTACTTCGCGCGCGCCGCCTCGGAGCTCGCCTGCGCGGCGCTCGAGCGCTACCGCGACCTCGGGCGGGTCACCCGCCAGTCGCTCGACGCCGCGCTGGGCGACGGGGCCTCGTCGCTCTCTCCGACAGACGCCGGGAGCGAGCGAGTGCTCGGCTTCCTCCAGGAGCTCGAGCTCGAGCACGAGCTCGTCCTCTACGAGTGCGACACGCGCTCGGTGCCCTGGAGCGAGCGCTGCCTGCGCCAGGCGGATCGGGTGCTCGTCATCCTGCGTGCCGATCGCCCCGACCACCTCGAGGAGCTCCAGCCTCTGGTGGAGGGGCTCCTGCGCCGCAACCAGGTGCCGCTCCTCGACGTGGCGCTCGTGCACCCGGAGCACGCCGAGACGCCCGCCGCGCCCAGGCTGGCGTGGCCCGCCGGGTCCGCTCGCGTCCTGCACGTGCGCATGGGAAGGCGCGAGGACTACGAGCGGCTCGCTCGCACCCTCGTCCGCTCCGGCGTCGCCGTGGTGCTGAGCGGCGGCGGCGCCCGCGGCATCGCGCACGTGGGCGTGCTGAAGGCTCTCGAGGACGCGCGGGTGCCGGTCGACGCCGTCGCCGGCACCAGCATGGGCGCCATCATCGCCGCCGGCTACGCGCGCGGCTGGAGCGCCGAGGAGATCATGGTGCGGCTGCGCGAGCTCTTCCGCAGCCGCATGGCGCTCTACGACCCGACGCTCCCCTTCCAGGCGCTGCTCGCCGGGCGCAAGCTCGAGCGGGTGCTGCAGACCTACTTCGGGGGGCTCGACATCGAGAACCTCTGGCTGCCCTTCTTCTGCGTCTCCACCGACCTCGTCCGCGCCGAGGCGCACGTCCACGACCGCGGCGAGCTGTGGCGCGCGGTGGCCGCCAGCTGCTCCATCCCCGGCATCTTCCCCCCGCAGCGCGTGGAGGGCGGCCAGCTCGTCGACGGCGGCGTCGTCGACAACCTGCCGATCGACGTGATGGCCGCGCGCTTCGAGGGCGCGATCATCGCCTCGGACGTCAACCTCTACGGCGAGGGCAGCGCCGAGAGCGTGCCGCGCGGCACCACGGGCCGCTTGCTCGAGTTCGCGCGCTGGCTCAACCCGCTGCGCGCGCGGGCCGGCCCGGGCCCGGAGATCTTCGAGATCCTCCTGCGCTCCTCGCTCGTGGGCAGCCAGCGGGCCACGCTGAGCTCGCTCCCGCTCGCCTCGCTCTACCTGCCGCTGCCGGTCGAGCGCTTCCGCGTGCTCGACTGGGGCGCCCACGACGGGCTCTACGCGGCGGGCTACGAGTGCGCCACCCGGCGGCTCGCCTCGTGGGAGCGGCCCTGGGCGCGCGGCGGCCAGGCCAGGTGACCGGGCGCGAGCCCGCTCGATCACGCCTTTCGGAGCAGACGCCGCCACGGCAGACTGGAGGCTCGATGACGACCGCTCGCTATCCCTCGCTCTACCAGCTCAACACCCGAGTCCGGCTGACGCAGCTCTCCCGCGCCCTCGGCCGGCCTGCCACGCTCGACGACCTCACCGACGCCGAGCTGGACCGCCTCGCGCGGCTCGGCTTCGACTGGGTCTGGTTGCTCAGCGTCTGGCAGACGGGCCCGGCGGCGCAGGCCGTCTCGCGCAGCAACCGCGAGTGGCTCGCCGAGTTCCGCGCGACGCTCCCCGACCTCTGCGACGACGACATCCCCGGCTCCGGCTTCGCCATCACCGGCTACACCGTGCACGCCGCGCTGGGCGGAGACGCCGCGCTCGCCCGCCTGCGCGAGCGGCTCTCGCGGCGCGGCCTCAAGCTCATGCTCGACTTCGTCCCCAACCACCTGGGGCTGGGGCACCCCTGGACGCTGGCGCACCCCGAGTACTTCGTGGCGGGCAGCGAGGCCGAGCGCGCCCGCGCCCCGCACAACTACACCCTCGTCAGCGGCGCCGGCCGCGATCGGCTCCTCGCTCACGGCCGCGATCCGTACTTCCCGGGGTGGCCGGACACGCTGCAGCTCGACTACGCGAACCCCGCCACCCAGGAGGCGATGATCGGCGAGCTGCTGAAGATCTCCGGGCAGTGCGACGGGGTCCGCTGCGACATGGCGATGCTGGTCCTGCCGGACGTCTTCGAGCGGACCTGGGGACGGCGCGCGCCGCTCTTCTGGCCGACGGCGACCCGGCGTGTGCGCGAGCGCGCTCCCGGCTTCGTCTTCATGGCCGAGGTCTACTGGGACCTCGAGTGGACGCTGCAGCAGCAGGGCTTCGACTACGCCTACGACAAGCGCCTCTACGATCGCCTCCGCGACCGCCACGCACGTCCGGTGCGCGAGCACCTGCGCGCGGAGCTCGACTATCAGACCCGGCTCGCCCGCTTCCTCGAGAACCACGACGAGCCGCGGGCCGCGGCGACCTTCCCTCTGGCCGTCCACCAGGCCGCCGCGGTGATCACCTTCCTCTGCCCGGGGCTGCGCTTCTTCCACGACGGTCAGCTGCAGGGGCGGAGGACGCGGATCTCGCCTCACCTGGGCCGCGGTCCGGACGAGCCCGTCGACGCGGAGCTGGAGCGGTTCTATGACCGGCTGCTCGCGATCCTGCGGCGGCGCGCGCCGCGCGAGGGGGACTGGCGGCTGCTCGACTGCTCGCCCGCCTGGGACGGCAACTGGACCTCGGACTGCTTCGTCGTCTCCGCCTGGGAGGGGCCCGGCGAAGAGCGGCTGCTGGTGGCCGTCAACTACGCCGATCACCAGAGCCAGTGCACCGTGCGGCTCCCGTTCCCCGAGTTCGAGGACCGCGAGGTGCGGCTGGAGGATCTGCTCGGCGGCGCCGTCCACGACCGGGACGGCACGGAGCTGCTCGGACGAGGGCTGTACCTCGACGTGCCCCCCTGGGGCGCCTCGGTCTTCTCGCTGAGCTCCTGACCGGCCCGTCCTCGGAGGAGAGCGCGACGAGAGCGTGGCCGTGTACCCCGACAGGCCCGTCCTCGGAGCGGCCCTGGCTGTCCCT
>JAKLHH010000463.1 GCA_022710245.1 Myxococcota bacterium | reverse complement strand
GGCGCGCAGGCTGGGGGTGTACGCCAGTGGCTACGAGCCGCAGGAGATCACCCTGGCGCCGCGCGCGAGCGGCGTCACGGTCACGCTCAAGCGCTCGGTCCTCGCCTGGGATGTGATGAGCCTCAAGCAGCTGAAGCGGCTGCGCGCCGAGGGACGGCTGAGCCAGTTCAGCTACCAGCGGCGGCGCGACGAGCTGAAGGCCAGGCGCGACCAGAAGCTCCTCGAGCTGAAGCTGCAGCTGCGCACCGGCCAGATCAGCGAGGCGCAGTACCAGCGAGCCGTGGCCGGAGTGAAGGCGAGCTACGAGTGAGGCCGCGGGCGGGGCCTCGGGGTGGCGCGGCGCGCTCCCCGACCCCCGGCCGACCGGGCGTGACCTCGAGGCGAGCGCGGACGACCCCGGCCCCGGCCTGCAGCGCGGCCCGGGTGACCGCGGTCTGCTCGGCGAGACTGCGCGCCGGCCCGCTCAGCGTGACCACGCCGCCGCGCACCTGGACCTGGATCCTGTCGGGCTCGGCCACGAGCGCGCTCCAGCGCAGCGCGTCCCGCACCTCCAGCGCGATCGCCTGATCGCTGGCGATGGTCGCCGGCCGTCGGACGTGCACGTCGTCGACGATCCGCGTGATCCCCGCGATCGACGAGGCCAGCTCCTCGAACAGGCGTCGCTCGCCCTCGTCCTCCACCTCACCCCCGAGCGTGACCTGCCCCTCCTCGATGGTGAAGGTGAGGCTGCGCCGGACCAGGATGGGGTCCGAGGCGAGCGCGAGGCGCAGGTGCCCGGCCAGCGCCACGTCGTCCACCGGGCGCAGCGGCTGCACCGCCAGGTGGCTCCTCACCGCGCGGACCCCGGGCACGGCCGCCGCCAGCTCCTCGGCGCGGGAGCGCGCGGCCACCGTCCGCAGCACGCCGGCCAGGGTCACCTCGCCGTCGGTGACGGTGATGGCGAGCGCGCTCCCCGTGGTGCGAGGGTCGGCGCTGAGGGCCGTCCGCACCGCGCGCGCGATCGCCGCGTTCGTCAGCGGCTCCGCCGCGCGGTCCTCGGGACGCCGTGGGACGCTCCGGGATGAGGCAGCCGGCGCCTGCGGGGCCAGCGCGTCCACGCGGAGCCCGCGCCCGTCCACCGCCTGCACCCCCGGGACCCAGCTCGCGCGCGAGGCGAGGGTGCGCTCGGCCAGGCTCCCCGCCGCGCCGAGGAGCCGCACGCGGCCCCGGCTCACCTCGACGGAGATGTCGTCGTCCTCGACGCGCGCGTCGGCATGGAGTCGCGCCAGCACCTCCGAGCGCAGCTCGCGATCGCTGCGACCGAGCACCCGGCGCAGCACGAGTCGGTCCTCGATGGCCCGGACGCCGCGGACCCCTGCCGCGATCGCCTCCGCGAGCTGTCGCTCCTCGAAGGAGCGCACGCGGCCCGCGAGGGTGACCTCGCCCCGGTAGACCACCACCGCGATCGTCGCGCCCTCGAGGGCCGGCTCGCTCGCCAGCCGGTCGTCGATGGCCTCGGTGATCTCCCCGTCCGGGACCAGGGGCGGGTCGACCAGGACCTCGTTCACCACGGCGCGGACCCCGCGCGTGAGCCCCGCCAGCCACTCGGCGCGCCGCGCCGCGCGGAGCGAGCCCGCCCTGCCCTGCAGCCGCAGCACGCCCTCGTGCACCATCACGCGGAGCTCGCTGACCTCGGCCAGCGGGTCCCGCGCGAGGCGCCGCGCCACGGCGTCCCGCACCTCGCGGTCGGCGAGCGGCTGCGGCTCGCCGCGGGCGGCGGCGCCCAGCAGCAGCAGCGTCGCTGCCACCATCCAGCTCTTGCGCTTCATGGCTCGCCCCCTCTCTGCTGATCAGCGTGACCGGCGGGGGGCGAAGGGCAAGGGGGGCGAGGTGTCGTGGGCGGTGGCGAGGCGCGCTGGGCGGTGGATGAAGGAAGGCGGATGAGGTGCCGTGGCGGGGACGAAGCGCGGCGGCGCCGCGAGGAGCAGCGCCTACTTGAGCGGCGAGCCGAGCGGGGTCACCACGCCGATCGACGACGGGAGCGAGGGGGACTTCAGCGCGAAGCTGCCGAGGACGCGGTCGTAGTAGACCTCGACCGTGTAGCTCTCGCCCGCGCTCGCGTCCAGGTGGACCTTCGCCTTGACCTTGCTGGTGGTCGTGTCGAGCTGCGCGCTGCCCTGGGTGATGGTCGTCTTCACCGAGGAGCTCTCGGTGACCGCGCCGATCCCGAGCGCGCTGAGCCAGCCGGCGTGCGCGTCCTTCAGCGTGGTCGTGTAGGACTGCTTGGCGGTGCGGTCCGTCGCGGTGATGGCGTGCTCGAGGTCAAAGTCGATGCCCGCGGTGCTGGCGATGAGGGGCGACATCGGGTCAACCGGGAAGCGGCTCTCGGGGAGCGCGAAGGGGACCGCCGGGACGAAGGGATCGAGCTTGAGCAGCGACTCGAGGGTGGTCTGGTCGAGCTTCGAGATGGTCGTGGCCGGAACCTTCAGCCCCGCCTTGAGGTCGCTAAGGTCCTGCAGCAGATCGGCCGCCGCGTGCACGCCCATGCCGCCGTGGGAGAGGAGCATCAGCTTGGGGCTGCCGCCGGTCATCACCCAGGCGATCCTGGCGTCGCGGTAGAACAGGAAGACGTCACCCTTGCCCGGCCCCTGGCGGAGGTTGGTGGTGATGGTGAGTGAGGAGCTGACCGACAGACCGAGGCTGCTGTCCGAGTTCACCGTGGTCCCCTCGGTGGTCGTCGTCTCGACGGAGCCCATCAGCCCGCTGGCTGCCTTCAGCAGGGTCGCCGCGGTGCCGGCGCCGACCTTGCTGGCCACCGTCGTGAGGGCGCCCATCACGTTGGTCACCGTGTCGAAGGAGGACGTCTTGGTGCTGGTGTCGGTCGAGCTGGAGAGGCTGATCACCGAGGAGCTCTGCTCGCCGAAGGTCACCTGGGCGTAGTTGCTCTTCGCCTTGTTCTGCGGCGGCTCGTAGACGATGGTGATGGGCAGCGCCGGGACGGTGAAGGCGCCCGCGCCGTAGAGATAGTGGGTGATCGGGGCGGAGCTGGAGACGGTGATGCCGGCGCAGTGCAGCGACCAGCTGACGCTGGTGGCGTCGCCGACGCTGATGGCCACCGTGTCGACCCCGGCCGTGGCGGTCGCCGACTTGCCGTTGGCGACGACCCAGAAGGACGCGCTGCCACGGTTGAGGCAGCTCCACTGCAGCTTCGCCTTGAGCGCGTTCACCACGACGGTCGGCTTGACGGTGTAGGGTTTGCCGAGGGAGTTGTACCGGATCTGCTCGATCTTGCCGACGAACTCCCCCGTCTCGACGTCGAGGACACCCATCCCGGCGGTGGCCTCCGCGGTGGGCGGCGGCAGCAGACCCTCGGCCGCCTTCAGCTTGGCGTAGATGTCGTCGGCGACGACGGCGCCCTCGGTGCTGCCCACCTCCGCGCCCTCCTCGAGCCCGCAGCCGACGAGGCTCAACGCGAGCAGGACTGCAGCAGCAAAATGCCCAAGATTACGACGCCTCAGGTTCGTGATCCGCATGGCTCTCCTCCCGGCTGTTGGGCAGACCGGGTCCTCGCGACACCCACGGCCGCTCGCCGACCTGCGTTCGTTGCTCTCGACCTCCCCCTCGCCTGGTCGAGCCCTGGTCCGGCGAGGTGTCGCATAGTTTTTTTGACCCGGGCTGGCGGCCTCACCGCCGGCGAGCTCCCGTCGAGCTCCCTCCGAGCCCAGCCCGGAACGACCGCCTCACCGCCGGCGAGCTCCCGTCGAGCTCCCTCCCAGCCCAGCCCGGAACGACCGCCTCACCGCCGGCGAGCTCCCGTCCTCGGGCTCCTCGGAGACCTGGTCGGGATTGTTCGTGCTTCTTCCGACGCGTCTCCCACTCCAGCACGAACTTCACTCGCTCTTTCATTGGATCGGTCGCTTTCCATGACCTGCGCCGAGGCTGCCCGCGGGTGTCAAGGAGGTCCCGGGCATGCACTACCCACCTGTCAGGAATGGTTCCGAACCAAAGTGTCAAGCATGTCCCTGAGCAACCGCTGCCTACCTGTCAGGGATGTCTCCGAACCAAGGTGTCAGGAATGTCCCCGATCTGGCTTCTTGTGCCCCCTTGTGCACCGAGGGTTGACAGACCAGGCCCGACTGCTATCCTCATTGTCTGCCCTTTTCTAGTATCCGCTGGAGGCTCCGATGAGCAAGAGGCCCGGGAAGGGAAAGCGCGCGGAGCCGGTGCAGCTCGAGCTGCGCGCCCGGACCTGGGGCGGCCGTCGGGCGAACGCCGGGCGTCCGGCCGGCAAGCGCCGTCCCGAACCGCACCGAGCGCGGCCCGAGGTGAAGCCGCAGCACCCCCTCCACATCACCCTCAAGATCGAGGACGATCTGCCGGGCCTGCGCAGCAAGGCGCTCGCCGCGGTCGTCCTCGAGGCGATCGCGAAGGGCAAGGAGCGTGAGGGGTTCCGGGTCGTTCACTTCTGCATTCAGGGCCGCCACCTCCACCTCCTCGCGGAGGCCGACAGCAAGCAGGCGCTCGGGCTCGGCATGCGCGGCCTCGGGGTGAGGCTCGCGCGCGCGATCAACAAGAAGCTCGGTCGGCGGGGGCGCGTCTTCAAGGAGCGCTACTGCGGCCGCGCCAAGCGGACGCCAACAGAGACCAGGGCGGCCATCCACTATGTGCTCGGCAACGCGCGCCGGCACTGCGCGGAGCGCGGCGAGCGGCTCGCGTGGAACTGGCTCGACCCGCTCTCCTCGGCGGCGTGGTTCGATGGTTGGCGCTTCGGCCGCCCACCTCCGGACACGCCGCGTCCGGTCGCCGCGCCGAGGAGCTGGCTGCTCTCCGTCGGCTGGCGCAAGGGAGGCGGGCCGATTGATCCAAACGCCATCCCCGGGCCGACGCCTGCGGGGGTGGCGAGCCGGCGACGGTTCCGGAGTGAAGCGGTAGCGACCGCGGCGAAGCGGTAGCGGTAGCGGTAGCGGCCGCGGCGAAGCGGTGGCGACCGCGGCGAAGCGGTAGCGGCTGCGGCGAGGTGCTACTCGACCTGCGACCTGAGCGCGCTGCCCAGCGAGACCTGCAGCTGGCTCTGGATCAGCCGCATGATGCTCTCGTACTCGGCGCGGGGGACGTTGAGCTTCTGGATGAGCAGCTTGCGGGTGGCGGCGAGGATGTGCTGCCGCGCCTTGGAGAGCCAGCGCGCCACCGTCGCGCGGTGGACGTGGTAGAGGAGGCCGATCTCGTCGATGTTCAGCTCATCGGCGTAGTGGTGGCGAAGCAGGTTGCGCTCGCGGCTGGAGAGCGAGCGCACCGCCGCCTCGAAGGCCTCCTTGAACTCCCGCCGGTAGAGCCCCTTCAGGTGCTGCAGCTCGGGGTCCTCCTCGCCGGAGGGGAGCGCCGAGATGAGCTCGTCCTCGGCCGGCTCCTCGCGCCGCGCGCGCTTGAGCAGCTTGAGCGCCGCGCGGACCGCGGTGACGCGCAGCCAACCGGAGAGCGGACCGCGCCCCGTGTAGCCGGCCAGGCTCCCCTCGGCGCCGTCGGGGGTCGCCCGACCGACCAGGAGCCGCTCGCGGAGGACCTGCTTGACCTCCTCGACCTGGGCCGTCGGGAGGCGGAGACGCGCCAGCGCCGGATCAAGGCCACGCATGAACCGCGCCTCGAAGGCCGCGAGGGCGTGCGGCTCGCCCGCCGCGCAGGCGCAGGCCAGGTACAGGTCAGCCGCCTGCACCTCGCCGAGCGCCTCGGCGCCCGCCGTCGCCGGCAGCCGGCCTCCCAGGTGAGCGAGGAAGGCCTCGTCGGAGAGGCGCACCTCGGGCCAGGCCGTCCGTGCGCTGGAGAGGAGCCCAGTCAGGGCCGCGTCGAGCTCCGGTCCAGAGCCGAGTCGCTCCCGCACCGGCTAGGGAAGCTGCGAGAGGAAGTAGCCGACCGTCGCGCTCATCCCGTCACCTCAGGGCCGACGATATGACGGTCCTGGCCGCGCGCACAAGCGCACAAGTAGCACAAGTAGGACCCCAACTCCGCCCTAAGGACCAGGCGCCGTCGAGGCCACTCTGCCCGCTGGGTGAGACTCCGGCACGCTTGGGTGCGCAGAGATGCAGGGCGACGGCGCGTGGGGCGCCGCGGGAGGGGCCAAGGCCCCGCCCCTCGTCGCCCGCAGCGGGCACCGACGGTGGCGGTCCGCACGGCTCCCGACCGCGAGGACGCGAGGGGTGGGGAGGGGCCCTCGAGCGGGGGTCCCCGCGCGCCGTCTCTCTTGTTTATGGCGGATACCTTGAGGCGGAGTTAGGGTAGGAGCGGCGCCCCGCACGTTGGGCGGTGGCGGGCAGCTGCCGCGACAAGCACATACGAGCGGCGCCCCGCACGTTGGGCGGTGGCGGGCAGCTGCCGCGATC
>JAKLHH010000462.1 GCA_022710245.1 Myxococcota bacterium | reverse complement strand
GAGCGAGCTCGGCCGGCAGGGGGAGGCTGACGTCCTCCGGCAGCCCCTGGCCGGTCGGGCCGGGTGGGGCGCAGCCGGTGGCGAGGAGCACGACGAGCCCGAGGAGCGCACCGAGCCTCATGCGGCCAGTATACCCGAGCCGGCCAGCCCTTGAGCGGGTGGCGGCCAGGCTGTACCCTCGCTCCCGTGATCACCCAGCCGATGCGTCCCCCGCTCCTCGTCCTCATCCTCTCAACCGCGGCGTGCTCGGCGAGCTCCAGCTGGACGGACGCCGCCGTCGATCATCCGCGCGACCGCGCCGTCGAGGCCCGGCGGGACAGCGCGCGGGACGCGGGGCCCGAGGCAGCGGCCTCGGACCGCGGCCCGGATCGGTCGGGCTCGGACGTGCGCCCCGACGACGGCGGGGTGGGCGACGCGAAGCCAACCCCGGCCACGGCCCTCTACACCGTCGCCGCGAGCTCGAGCTCCTTCGGGCTCCGCACGGTGGCGACGACCAGCCCGGGCAAGGTGACCCAGGTCACCGGCTGGACGGGGCTCGTCGACCTCGACGCGCTCCACCTCGCTGGCCTGCAGGAGCTGGTGCCGGTGAACGCCGACCGGCCGCAGGAGGCGAAGAACCAGCCGGCCGACTATCAGGGCATCCGGCTGCCGGGCGGGCTCGGCCACCTCTACTACTTCCATCGCAAGCTCCAGGGCACCTCGGGCCTCCTGCAGATCAAGCCGGACGGCTCGCTCGCGGTCTTGCGTGAGGTGCCGGGGGTCTACGCGGACACCCTGGCCGATCACGTGGCCCTCGAGCCGAGCGGCAAGCGCGGCGCGGCGATCGTCAACCCGGCCGGGCTCTTCCTCTTCCGCACCGACGGTGGCACCTTCGGCGGCGGCGCTCCCTGGAAGGAGGTCGCGAGCGCGGGCCTCGGGCTGCTCTCGCTGCGAGACGCCTCCCTGACGATCGCGGGGGACTGGATCTACGTGGTCGGCGCCAGCTCCGCCGGCGACCTCCTGCTCCGCGCGCCGCTCGACGGGACCGCGGACCTGACCGCGGTCACCCTGCCGCCGAGCGGCGGTGCGACGCCTGTCTCCATCGGCGACGGCATCGCCGTGAGCTCGGGGCGGGACCGGCTCGCGGTGGCGGCGGGGGCGAGCGTGGCCCAGCGCGATGTCTACGTGGTCCAGGCGTCCAGCGGCGCCGCTGCCAACGCGACCGGCTCACCGGCCCTGCTCCGCGAGCGTGGGGCCGTCCTCGGCCAGCTCGGCGGCTCGCTCGCGATCTCGCCGGGCGGCGTCCTGGTGGCGTACGTGGCACAGCTCGCGGGCGGCGAGGAGCTCTTCGTCGCCAGGGGCGATGGCTCCGGGACCACGCTGGTCACCGACGACACGCGCTTCAAGGCCGAGGCCGGGACGCTCGCCAACCTGGTCTTCGCCGACGACGACGACCTCGTCTTCATGGCGGGCGCGTCGTCCTCGCAGCTCGATGCCTTCCGCTGGCAGCACTCCACCCAGCAGGCGACCAACCTGACGAGCGGCGGCAAGCCGCCGTTCAGCGGGCTCGGCGCGTTCTCGCCGCAGGGAGGGTGGCTCTCGCCGTCCGGCAAGTGGCTCTACTGGATCGGCTGGGAGTTCATCACCGAGACCGCCAACGTGATGGGCGTGAGCCTCACCAGCTTCACGGTCAGCAAGATCACGACCGGTGCCCAGGTGGGGACGGCGGCCGGCGCGCTCGCCGCCTGCGCCTCGAGCGGGACGGTGTACTTCTCGGCCAAGCCCAACCCGAAGCTCTACGCGAACGAGCTCTGGTCCTTCGACCAGGAGCTCGGCAAGCCAGCGACCAAGCTGACCTCGGTGAGCGGGCCAGCGACGGGGTACTGGTACCTCTACGACCTCACGCTGAGCGACGACTGCTCGCGCCTGGTGTGGTCGGCCGGCGGCAGCTACTTCCTGCGCGACCTCTGGACGCTGAAGTCTGCCTCGGGGGGCGCGCGGAAGGTGACCCCGGCGCCGGCCTACATCGGGCCCTCGCTGCGGATCACCCCCGACCTCGCCACGGTGATCTACGCCTCGGGGGGCTCGCCGACGAGCACCACCCTGAAGGCGGTCGCCATCGCCGGCGGCACGCCGGTGACCCTCGACGGAACGGGCGGTGAGGTGCAGGTCTTCGCGGCGTACTGATCGGCGTCCTGATCGGCGCGGGCTTTCGGCCGGGCCGCGGACGTGGTAGGCGGAGAGAGCATGAGGCAGCGCGTGAAGAGGATGGCGGCAGCAGCAGCGCTGGCCCTGCTGGCGGCGCTGGCGTGCGGCTGCCTCGCCGAGGGCGAGCGGCTGCTCCGCGCCGGCAAGACGGCCGAGGTCCTGCGGCGAGTGCGCCCGGTGAGCGCCGCGGCGTGCCGCCTGCGTGCCGCTGCGCTCCGCGCGGAGCGGCGCCCGCAGGCCGCGCGCGACGAGCTGCGGCTCGCCCTGCTGCACGACGAGCGCTCGGCCGACACCCACCGCGTCCTCGGCTACGTGGAGGCGGAGCTGGGCGCCGCCGGGGCCGCGGTCGAGCACCTCGGGCGCTCGCTCGAGCTGAAGGCGCGTCAGCCCGCCGTGCGGACGGCTCTGGCGGGGCTGCTCCTCCAGCGCGCGCGGCTCCGCGTGGACCCTGCGGTGGGGCTCCTCGAGCGCGATGAGGCTCGACGCGATCTGGAGCGCGCGGCTGCCCTCGACCCGCAGCTGGCGCGGCGCGCTGCCCCGCTCCTCGAGGCCGCGACGCACACCTCGCAGCCGGCCGGGGCGGCGCCCTCCGCGTGCCCCGGACCTCCCCCGGGGCTGAGCGGCCGCGGGATCCCCGGCGCGGGTCGCTGCACGCTACGCGGCGCAGCCAAGCTCGCCCTGGAGAACGCGCGGCGTCACCTGCTGGTCGGTTGCGCGGGGCCAGGGCTGGCGCTGCGGCTGGAGGACGCGGGCTGCCGCGAGGAGGCGCTCTCGATCTGGGCCGCCCTCGAGGCAGAGGCGCCAGGCGATCCGCGCTGGCCGCTGCAGGCGGGCCGCGTCCTCCTCGGCCTGGGGCGTGACGCCGAGGCGCGCCTGCGCTTCACCGATCACCTCTTCCTCGCGTCCGACCGGGGAGCCGCGCTCCTCGGGGTGGCGCGCCTGCTCCTCTCGGGCGGGCGCCGTCGCGAGGCAGCGGGCCACGCCGCGGACTCGCTCCCCTTCGCGACCAGCCTCGGGCAGCAGCTGGAGGCGCTCAGTCTCCTCGTCGCCTGCGGCGAGAAGGGGGGCGTGCGGGAGGCGCGGGAGCTGGTGCTGGCGAGGGGCTGGGGGCTGCCGGCCGAGCGGCTGCGCGCGCTGATCGAGGCGGCGCTCGGCGATCGCGGCCTCTCGCAGCGGCGCTGATCCACGCGGTCTCTCGCAGCCGGTGCTCAGCACCGCTCGGCGATCGCGCTCAACCCTCGCTGTCGCCCTCGTCCTCGTCCGGCAGGTCATCCTCCCCATCGCCCTCGCTGGTCGCCCCGTCCCGCTCCCCGAAGACGTCGGCGCTGAAGATCTCGATGCGCAGGTCGGGCTCCCTCCACGCGCTCGGCGGCAGGCCGGCCTTCATGCAGGTGTGCTCGAGGAAGGTCTGGCGATCCCACCCGTGCTCGGTCGCGACCTGAGGCAGGAGCACGCCGCGGAAGTAGCCGCGGGTGACGTAGATCCCGTGCACGCCCACCTCGATCTCGTCGGCGGTCGCGCGACGAAGCGGGGTCAGCGCGGAGATCTCGAGCCAGAGGTCGGAGAGCTCATCCGCGGTCACCGCCGGGAAGCGCGGATCCGTCGTGGCCGCCGCGATCGCCATCCGCTGGACCGTGTCGAGGAGCGGGTTGGTGGCCTCGAAGGTCCCGATGCAGCCTCTGAGCTGGCGGCCCCGGTGCAGGGTGACGAAGGCGCCCCGGGGCTCGAGCAGCCTCGGCGCCTTCGCTTCGATGGACGGGGTGCGCTGGTTGACGAGGTACTCCTCCAGGGTGCGGCGCGCGGCCCGGAGCAGCTCCTCTCGCTCGGCCGGGCTCAGGTGGTCGACGGAGACGGGCATGGGGCCTCCCTCAGCGCCGCGCCGGCGGGCGCACGCCATGGTCGCGGTAGCGGAAGTAGTCCTCGAGGATCTGCGCGTGATCGAAGACGAGCGGAGCGGGCAGGGCGCCCTCGGCGAAGACGCCGAGCCGCCGCGCGTCGTCAGCCGCCCGCGGGGTCCCGCGCGCGGTGGCGAGGTAGACGACCGAGATGGTGTGCTGGCGCGGATCCCGCGCCGGGTCCGAGTAGCAGAAGAACTGCTCCCTGAGGATCACCTCGAGCGAGGTCTCCTCGCGCGCCTCGCGGATCGCGGCGGCCCAGACCGGCTCGCCTTCGTCGACGAAGCCGCCCGGGAGCGCCCAGCCGTGAGGCGGGTTGCGGCGCTCGATCAGCACCACGCCGCCCTCGACCTCGATGATCACGTCGACCGTGGGGACCGGGTTCCGGTACTCGGGCATGCGAGCAGTGTAGTCTGCCTTCTCCCTCGCGGTCCAGCGGCCACGCCGGCCGGGTGGGGCCGGGTGGGGGGGCGCTCAAGAGGTCAACACGCCGGCAGCCGAGAACGGCGCGCTCAGCGCCAGGCAGGCCACTCCGGGTCCTTGCGCTTGCGCAGTCCGAGGCAGGCCTCGACCGCCCGCCGGGCCTCGGGCGCGTCGCCGAGCACCGCGGCCGCCTTCTGCCACGTCCGCTCCTCGCAGATCGCGCCCGCGAAGTGCGCCCGGCTGCCCGGCGACAGGCGCTCGCCCGCGGCCACGACCAGCTCCCAGAGGTGATCGCGGAGCGCGGGGTTCTCGGCGGCGCGCTCGAGGAGCGCGTGGACCTCGTTGGCGCCGAGGCGTCGATCCCGGATCAGCGCGCGGACCCGTGACAGGCTGCCGCGATCCTGGAAGCTTCCGAGCGCGTGCCAGCAGGTCCAGCAGCGAGGCCGACGGGGATCCTGCGCCCTCGCCCTGAGCCGGGCGAAGAGGCGCGCGTCGCCGCCGGCACCCGCGCCGACCATCACCATGGTCTGCGGAGGCTCGCCCGGCGGCGGCGCCTGGAGGTAGTCCTCGACGAGCTGACGCGCCTCGGCGCGGGCCGTGGCGACTCCGATCTGCGCCAGCCAGGCGGCCACCGTCCCGGGGTCGCGGACGTCCGGGTTGCCGCGGACGAAGCCCACGGTCCCGCCGCGGGCGGCCATCCGGGCAGCGAAGCTCGCGCGCCGGGCCGGGGTCACCAGCGCGCGCTCGAGGCTCCTGAGTCGCGCGAAGGCCTGGAGGTCCCCCCGCGCGGCGAGGTGACCGAGGAGGTCCAGCTCGTCCTCGAGGCCGAGGCTGATCGGCGCGTCCTGCAGCAGGAGCGCGAGCCCCCCGCGCTCCGCGTCGTCGGGCGCGCCGTTGACGAGGAGGCGCGAGGTCCAGCCGGGCGCGAGGCGCGAGCGGTAGAGCGCGGCGCCGCCGGGGTTCGGCTGGACCCAGGAGGGGCAGCCGTCGCCGAGCCTGATCGTCGCGGTGCCGTCCGTCCCGGTCACGGCGCAGGCGGGGCTCTTGCCGCCCGCCCAGGTCACGCAGACGGGCACCGGGAAGCCGCGCTCGCCGCTTGCGTCGAGCCGGACCCCGACGGTGCTCGGCCCACCCTCGGCGCAGGCCGGCGTGATGATCGCGCAGGGGGCGCGTCGGCGCTCGAGGAAGCCGCGTGTCATCGCCGCCACGTCCACGCCGCTGGCCCCGAGCTCGCCGGCCGCGGTTCGCAGCGCGGCGATGAAGCTGGCCGTGGTCACCACGCCGTCGCGGTGTCGGTGGACGAGCCCCGCCAGCAGTCTCCGCAGGCGCTCGGCGCCGAGCCAGGGCTCGAGGGTGGCGAGGAAGGCCGCCCCGCCCGCGTAGGTGGGGATGGAGAACTGCGCTGCGATCGAGCGCGGGGTCGTGATCGGCCCTCGCACGGGGGTGCGGCCGCGCGTGAGCTCGGTCTTCAGGAGCGCGGTCGCAGCGAAGTACGTGCGTCGCGGCGACGGGGTCCAGCCGGGCGCGAGCATGGGCATCAGGTGGTGCCCCATCCAGGTGGCGAGCCCCTCGCTGAGCCAGAGGTCGTCCCAGCCGTGGAAGGTGATCAGATCGCCGAGCCAGAGGTGCGAGAGCTCGTGCGCCACCATGTAGCTCGTCTCCTCGAGCCGGGACGGCGGCGCGTCGGCGGCGCGCAGGAGGAGCTTCGCCTGGAGGGTGATCAGCCCCGGGTTCTCCATCCCTCCGGTGGGGAGCCCCACGTCCGGCATGGCGAAGAGGTCGAGCTTCGGCACCGGGACGGGCTCGTCGAAGTACCGCGCGAGGCGCTCGAGGATCCTCGGTGTGATCT
>JAKLHH010000461.1 GCA_022710245.1 Myxococcota bacterium | reverse complement strand
GCCGCCGGGCACGGCGAGCTCGACGCCGGCACCGGCCGGTGCCAGGAAGAAGGTGCGGCCCTCGCCGCTCTCCTCGTCCTCGATCTCGACCACGGCGCCCGCGGCGATGCGCGCACCGGGCGGCAGCGGGGCCGGGCGGAACGCCTCCAGAGCGGAGAGCTCGGCGCGGGCCCGCGCGGCGCGGCGCCCCTCGGCGCGGGCGAGGCCGCCGTACTCGAGCGCCATGCGGGCGTCCTCGCGCTTCTCCTGCGGCGTGGCGCCCTCACGGGCCATGACGGCGGCGTCGGCGCTGGCGCGGGCGGCGACGCAGGCGGAGGTCCGGATCTTCGATTCGAGCGAGGAGACGAGGGCGCGCTTGTCCATGCGCGAACGGTAGAGCAGGCCGCCGCGGCTCGCAAGTTCGTGAGGCCGGTGGCTGTGGTCGAGTTCCAGGGCCGTCTGGGATCGAGACTCCGCGATGAAGGGCGAATTGGAGCGGCGCCCCACACGTCGGGCGGTGGTGGGCAGCTGCCGCGACCAACGAGCGGCGCCCCACACGTCGGGCGGTGGTGGGCAGAGCGGCGACCAGCAACTGGAGCGGCGCCCCGCACGTCGGGCGGTGGTGGGCAGCTGCCGCGACCAGCAAGTCGCCCTTCATCGCGGAGCCTCCGCAGGAGGCGAGCAGAATTCCCGCCCACAGCCCCACGTCGTCCGTAGTGTCGGCAGGAGACCCACCATGCGCATTCGTGTCCATCACCTCGTGCTCAGCCTGCTCCTCGCCTCGTCCTGCAGCAGCAACCCCGCGAACCCCGAACCCGATCTCGAGCTCATCGGCGACCAGTCGACGCCAGCGGCTGACAGCCGGCGGTCACTGGACCGGACGGCGCCCCGGGACCTCGCCGCGCCCATCGACCTGAAGCCGAAGCCCGACCTCGCCAAGCCGAAGCCCGACCTGGCCAAGCCGAAGCCAGACCTGGCCAAGCCGAAGCCCGACCTGGCTCCCAAGGCTGACGTGGCGCCGAAGTCCGACGTGGCTCCCAAGCCCGACGTGGCGCCCAAGCCAGACCTGGCCAAGCCCGACCAGACCAAACCAAAGCCGGACCTGTTCAAGCCGGACCTCCCGACCTGCGTCGCCGACAACCTCTCCTGCGCCAGCACGCAGCAGTGCTGCGGCGGCCTCTGCTACGGTTCGCCCGGCAAGTGCTGCACCATCCGCGGCAATCCGTGCACGACCTCGTCGAAGTGCTGCGTCGGCACCTGCCTGTTCGGCAAGTGCTGCATCCTCAGCGGGCCCTTCGCCGGCGGCTGCACCAAGAGCAGCGATTGCTGCATGGGGAGCTGCGTCACCGGGATCTGCTGCATGCCGGGCGGCTCGTACTGCAGCTCGAATGGCACCTGCTGCTCCAACAACTGCGACGTCAACACCAACAAGTGCAAGTAGCGAGGGCGAGGCCTCGGGAGCCGGGGCTCTGAGTTCGCCAAACCCCGCCGAGGACAGGTGGTCCCGGGTCGGCCGTCCCCAGCGGTTCAGAATCCGCTGCAGTTTCGGGAGCAGCGTCTGGCACTCCGGCTGCAAATTCTGAAGGCATGACGCGCGGGACGCTGCTCTTCGTCATCGCTCAGGGGATCGCGGCGGTGGTGGCCCTCGTCGCCTGGCTCTCCGGCTGCGCCATCGGCGAGCCCGGCGCCCTCACCCAGCTCGATCCGGACCAGCACGTGCTTGCCTTCCCCGAAGCTGGGGCGGCGCCCGTCTCCGCCGCCCTCAGCAGCACGGGCGGCGGCAGCAGCGCCAGCGCCGCGGCCCTGCGCGAGAGCGTGGGCGACGCGCTGGTCTTCTCGCGCCCGGACACGTCGCCGGGCAGCTGCCCCTGCGCGGCGCCGCGCTCGTGCTACCAGGGACTCTGCCGCATGACCTGCCAGCCGGGCGACTGCAACGCTGCCTCGCCGAGCTGCGTGACAGGCGAGTCCTGTGTCCCCACGACGGACGGCGGTGGACTCTGCATGCCCGCCGTGGCCCCCGGAGCGCCCTGCAGCGGGACCATCTTCTGCCAGCCTGGAAACCTCTGCCTCATCGTGGACCCGGGGCCGGGGACGCCCATGTGCTACCCGACCTGCGCCGGGTCCTGCCAGGGCACCTGCGCCGCCGTGCCGAAGACCTCCTGCAGCGCGTGCATCTGAGACGCCGGCGAGAGCGCTGGCGCGCGTCGCCTTCGCGGGCGTCGCGTCGCCGCGCCCGGCGGTTGCGTCGACCCGTCGCCCGGCGCGGCGGGCGGGCGGCGCGGGGAGGCGCCCGACGCCTCAGCGCTGGATGGCGGAGCGTGCGGGCCGCCGCTTCGCTTGTTTTCTCCGCGCGCGCCCGATACCGTAGCCAGCAGTGCCGCTCATCTGGCTCGCGTTCTTCGCCTCGGGCATCGCCGGGCTCTCCTACGAGCTCGTCTGGGTCCGCAGCTGCACGCATCTCCTCGGGGCCTCGCTGCCCGCCATCTCGACCACGGTGGCCGTCTACTTCATCGGGCTCGCGGCGGGCTCGGGCCTCAGCGGCCGCTGGTTCGACCGGCGGGCGCGCCCGGCCCGCGCCTACGCGCTCCTCGAGCTGCTGATCGGCGGCGCCGCCGTGGCCGTGCCCGCCCTCTTCCACCTCGCCGAGCGCCTCCTTGCCCACCGCGCCACCGCCGAGGGCACGCCCCTCCTGGTCCTCAGCGCGGCGGCCGTGCTGCTCGTGCCCGCGGCCCTGATCGGCGCCACCTTCCCGGCCATGGTCGCGGTGGCGCGGCGCCTGCCGAGCTCGGCGCGCTCGGTCGGGCTCCTCTACGGCCTCAACACCCTCGGCGGCGTGGCCGGGTGCCTGCTCACCTCCTTCAGCCTGCTCCCCGCCCTCGGCGAGAGCGGCGCGACCCGCGCCATCGCGCTGGTCAACCTGCTCACCGCGGCGCTCCTCATCCTCGCGCGAGACGGCGAGCTCCTCCCGAAGGTCGCCCAGAGCTCGCAGCCGACCCCGGCCCCGGCCCGCCGCCTGCCGGCGCGCCTCGCCTACCTCATCGCGGCCGGGACCGGCTTCCTCGGCATCGCCATCGAGATCCTCTGGACCCGCGTGGTCGCGCTCTCGTTCCTGCCCGCGGTCCAGGTCCTCGCCCCGACCCTGGCCGCCTACCTCGTCGGCATCGCTGGCGGCTCGCTGCTCGTCGCCGCGCTCCACCGCGGAGGGCGCGCCGCGCGCCGCCGCTCGCTCTTCCTCCTGCTCCTCGCCTCGGCGGCGGGCTGCTGGCTGACCCTGGTCCTGCTGCCGCGCGTGGGCCCGCTCGTCGTCGGGCTCCTGCAGGACGGCGCCATCCGCACCTGGACCGGCTACCTGCTCTACCTCTCGCTCTTCCTCTTCCTGGCCGAGCTCCCCGCGACCCTGGCCATGGGGGCGGTGCTGCCGCTCCTCATCGGCCTCGCGGTCGGGGACGGCGCCGCCGCCACCGGGAAGCGCTCGCGCCTCGCGGGCCGGCTCTACGCCGCGAACACTGTGGCCGGCGTCGCCGGGAGCCTGATCGGGACCTTCTGGCTGATGCCCGCGCTCGGCACGACGGCGAGCCTCGCGGTCCTCGCCAGCGCCTACGTGGCGCTGGCCCTGGCGGCCGCCGGAGCCCTCGCGCGGCCGCTGCGCCCGCGAGTCGCCGCCGCGATCCTGCTCCTCGGGAGCCTGACCGCGATCACCGTCGCGCCCGAGGTGAATCGCTTCCGCGGGCTGGTCGGGCGGCCGCTCTACCTGCGCGACGAGCCCTCGGGCACAGTCGAGGTGAGCGAGGACGAGGCGCGGGTCCGGCACCTGCGCTTCAACAACTTCCACGGGCTCTCGGACACCGAGCGCAACACCGTCGAGATGCAGTACCTGCTCGGGCACGTCCCGCTGCTCCTGCACCCGGAGCCACGCCGCGCGCTGCTGATCGGCTTCGGGACCGGGGCCACCCTGGCCGCCATGGCGGAGCACCCGCTGCGCGAGCTCCACGTGGTGGAGCTGCACCGCTCGCTGCTCTCGTACGCGCGGTTCTTCCGCGGCGTGAACCGCGAGATCTGGGCAGATCCTCGAGTCCGCATCATCGCCGACGACGGCCGCCGCTACCTCGCGCGGCGGCGCGGCGTCAGCTACGACCTGATCGTGGGAGACCTCTACCTGCCGCAGGATCCCGGGGTCGGCAGCCTCTACAGCGTCGAGCACTTCAGCGCGGCGCGCGCGCGCCTGGCGCCGGGGGGCGTCTTCGTCGCCTGGCTGCCGCTCTTCCAGCTCGGTCCCGGCGAGCTCGGGTCGGTGGTGCGCGCGTTCCTCGTGGCCTTCCCCGGCGGCGAGGGCTGGGTCGGGCACTGGAGCCCGGGTAGCCCCATCCTCGGGCTGGTCGGCGCGGCGGACCGGGGCGGGGCAGACGTCCAGGCGCGGGCGCGAGTGGCAGCGCGGCTGCCGGCGCTCATCGGGCGTTCGCTGCGCGTCGCCTTCCCCGAGCTCGACGCCGCGCAGGTCGCGCCCCACCCGCCGTTCGCCCGGCGGCTGCTCACCGCCGGGCAGCTCGAGCAGCTGGCGGCGGGGGCGGCGGCGAACACGCTGGAGCGCGCGGTGGTGGAGTTCCGCGCGCCCCGCTCGCTCTTCGAGGAGCGGCTCAGCGGCCACCGGCTCGCGGCACGGAACCTGGCGCGGCTCGGCGCGCTCGTCTCGCTCGAGGGGACACCATGGGGGATCCGCTGAGCAGCTGACGCCCTCCGCGGTGGGCGCCGGAAGGTCAGGGGGCGGGGTCGAGCTGCAGCCAGGCGTGCACCCACTGCAGGCTCCCGGGGATCGCCCAGCCCACGTTGATCGCCCCTCCCGCGCCGCTCTCAGCGTAGCCGCTCCTGGCGGTGAAGCTGACGCCGGTGTCCGGCGCGCTCCAGAGCTCCTTGGTGGTCGTGCCGGGTGTCATCGTGACCAAGTACGGCAGAGCCGCCACGTCCACCAGCACCCCGCCCGCCGACATCCCTGGCGCGTTGACGCTCGAGGTGGCGGGCGTGTCAGCGCCGGAGGTCATGCTCGAGCCGACCTTGGCCAGGTCCACGGCGCGCCAGGTGGAGCTGGCGCCATGCCCGGCCGCCCCCACCGTGACCGCCACCATCACCGCGCACGAGGCGGCGGGCTGCTTGAGGACCCAGAGCTCGACCCTCGCCTGGTTGTAGGTGGCCGCCTTGACGAAGGACAGGGCGGTGCCGCACTTGACGTCGGTGGCGTAGCCCTTCGAGAAGGCCAGCTCGACGACCAGCGCGCACTTGCTCGCGCAGCCACTGCTCCGCGTGTGCGTCCAGGTCATCATGGGCGAGGCGGCGACGGGGCCGGCGGTGGCGTCGAGCGTCACCCGCGGCGCCGCCACGCTGTCCGCGGCGACGAAGGGCGCATCGCGGAGGCGAGAGTCGACGTGGAGGTCCGCGACGCGGAGGTCCGCGGGCCGCGAGTCAGCGGGCTGGCTGGCGTCGAGCCCGCCGAGCTCTCCTGGGTGGGCGTCGAGGCGGAGCCCGTCGGTGAGGGCGGGGGTGTCCCCGGGGGCCGCGTCAGCCAGGGCAAAGGAGAGCAGCCTGTGGCAGCCCGCGAGAAGCACAGTGATCGCGATGAAGGAGCAGCGCGGCACCAGCTGACCATAGTACCATGCGGGCATCCGATGAGACACCTCCGCGGCGCCTTCCTCAGCCCTCCTGTGGGCACACCTCGCCTCACTGCTCGCGGCGGTTTGCGCGCCATCACCGACAAGACCGAGCTCGAGCGGGCTCGTGAATCTCCTGGCCACCCGGGGGAACTGAAGTCGAGGGTGATCATCCCGGAGCGGCTGGAGGCCGCGAGGACCCTCAATTCGCCCTGCTCGCCTCCTTCGGAGGCTCCGCGATGGAGGGAGAATTGCGGCGGTCTCATCCCGGAGCGGCCAGAGGCCGCGAGGACCCTCAATTGTCGCTCGGCGTGCGCGGCGTCGCCTCGCCGCGAGTTGCGGCGACTGGAAGCGAGGAGGATCCAATGACTCGTGGCTGGCCCCTCACCCTGCTCATCACCGCGGTCCTCGGCGCCGCCTGTGGATCCTCGCACCCGGCCACCGACGCCGGCGGCGAGGCAGGCCTCGGCGACGCCGGCCGGCACGACTGGCTCGGGGGACCCTGCCCTTGCCCCGCCACCATGGTCTGCACGCTCTCCGCCTGCCGCGCCCGCTGCAGCGAGCTCGGCTGCAACGGGGCTGCGGCTGGCTGCCAGACCGGCGAGAGCTGCGTCACCACCACGGCCGGGACCTCGGTCTGCCTGCCCGCGAAGGCCGTCGGCGAGACCTGCACCGCCGTCGAGTACTGCCAGGGAGGCAGCGTCTGCATCTCCGAGCAGGGCGGCGCGAGCGGGAAGTGCTA
>JAKLHH010000460.1 GCA_022710245.1 Myxococcota bacterium | reverse complement strand
AGTGGCCCTTCACTCACTCCTCGCCCGGTCGCCTGTTCCAGTCCGCGGCGCCCGCCGAGACACGCCTACGGCGTCATCGAGCAGCTCCGGGTGAGCGGCGTGACCTTGGTGTCGGCGGTGCTGTTCTTGTCCTGGCCCGACGCCTGGAAGGTGGCGAAGTTCATGTCATCGGTCCAGGCGAAGTGCAGTCCGCTCGCCAGATCGACATCTACGGCAAGAACCTCGCGACGGGGGAGGAGGTGCAGCTCACGGACCTCCCCGGCATCGAGGAACGCGCCCGCGTCGACGGCGGGCGAGTCTTCTATCTGGCGGTCGATGCCGAGAACAAGACCTCGGTCTTCATGATCGACCTCAAGGAACGGCTCGGCCGCTGAACGATCGCCGTCGCGACTCGTCGCAAGGGGGCGTCGGCGGCGCTCGACGCCATCGCGGAGCGGATGATCCCGGTAGCCAAGGCGTACATGGCGGCCTACGACGAGGCCGCGCGCTACGTGCAGTCGTGGCGGCGCGAGATGGCCGAGGGCCGCGCCGCCACGTCGGAGCTGCTCACCACCATGCGCACGTGGCTGCCGCTCGCGCAGCGCGACGTGCCGGGCTTCGACAGCAGCGACTACGGCGACTCGCCGTCGGTGGCGGCTCCAGTCGCACCGATCAACGATCGGCGTGCGTCTCGACAGGAGCCACCAATCTTGTGAGCGGCTTGGCGGGACAGCTCTGATTGCCAGCGACGCTCGGCCGCGTACAATAGACCTCGTCGGTTGGAGGAATCGCCACTTCGGCCGAATGCTGGGTGGACTCAATGGCGCGGACCAAGAGACGACTCGTCAAGAAGAGACACCGCTACTGGATCGAGGACGTCCTCGAGCTGTCCTGGCACGGACCGTTTCGACGCGCCCTGATGGAAGCGCCGCGCGGCGCCTTTCTCGAGATCGATGCGGAGCACCTAGCCCTACTGTCGCCGTTGGTCGCGGCAGTCGTTAGGAAGTGGCGCCTGCACTACCTGGCGACAGCCGTCCATTGCGCCGAGCTGCCGCTCGACGAATCGTGGATTACCGTCCCGCCAAAACGCTCCGACACTGCCAGCCCATGGGTTGTGTTCAAGTTCTCGGCCCGTGACTTCCCATCTGTGTGCCGCTTCACCGGCAACAATCCGGAGACGTGATGAACCGTGATCTGCCTGAAGCGGAGTACCCCTTCTCCGGCGCGCTTTGCCTCTCGCTGCCGACCTGAGCCGAAGGATGTAGTTTGGCCAGAGCGTCGAGCGAAACATCCATGCTCACCGCTGATCGCAGTATCCGTTGCTTCACCAAGGAACTGGCTGCCCTGCCGTCTCCATGGCGACTTCGGGGCGGCCTCTTCCGCCGGTATGACGGCCCGATGCCGTTCAATATCGAGATCCAGCTGGGTCCGCCCGACCCGCGCTCGATCGCGCTGCGCGTCCGTTTCCAGGTCTCCCGCTCCGCACGTGTCCGCATGATTGCGCAAGCGCTTGAGCTCCGTGGTTACAGCATCAGGCTCTCCAAGGGGACTGCCGTCCTTGCAGACCCGAGGCTCCGTGAGCTCCTCTCGGAGATCCGTGTCTTCGAGGGACTCCAAGATCTCTCTGCCCTCGCGGCGCCCCGGTGGCCGGTCCGTTCCAGGCTGCGACCACCACCCGTCTCCTCTATCACCCGCCTAGTCCCTCGACTATGCGAGGCGACCGCCCGATGGCAGTTCCGCTGGCTGGGCACGTGCAGAAACGACACCACGCAGCTTGTGGACAGATTCCGGTGCAACGCCGTCCTCTGGTGCGATTATCATCAAAGCGGCGCGGACTTCACGTTTGAACTGGGCTTCCAGGTGTACACCGACCAGCCGATCTCACGCCGTCAGAGCACGAACCTTCGACGCGAGCTCCTCCAGCAGTTCACCGACCACGACTTCGCGGACATCACTGGCACCAGCGCGCCAGCCCAGATCATCCTGATGATGGACAAGCGGGCCTCGAGCTGGCGCGAGGCCGTTCGTCAGCGCCGACTCCTCGAGCGGATGTTGTTCAACACGAACCGCAGCGGAGCCTGACACTGTGCTGGTGCTGGGCGGGCGACGAGACCATGGTGGAGCCATGACCAGCGAGAAGACGGGGCTGCTGCTAGCCATGGTCGCGATCTGCGCATCCGTGTGCGCGACCTGTGGTGACTCACCGTCTCTCGACCGGATGTGCAGCTACGAAACCCCTCACGCGTGCTGGCGGTGCGGCGAGTGCAGCGGGTTGGATCCCGTCGTCGGGTGTCGGGAGGTCGGCGAGTGCGCTACCTTCTGCAGCGATTGCTTTCTCGACACGTACAGCGAGTGCGCCGCGGGAGACGCCCGGTGTGCCGGCTGGTCTCTGCCTCGACCGACGCTGGCGGGTTGCCGGGCGCAGGCCAACGGCTCCTGATGCTGTAGCTGTCCCCTGTCCCGTTTCTTCAGCACAGCGGCGACGGACCAGACGGGCCGCTGCCTGCGCTTCTGCGATAGCTGCATCGCAGAGGGGTTCACGGAGGTGCCGGGAGGGAGCTGCCCGAAGTGAGCACCGCTGCCAGCGCTCCACTTCATCACGACTGCACGTGCGAGCGAGGGCGCCTGACCGCAGCGGCGGCTAATCGGCTCCGACCGACCGTAGGCGTTCGACGAATCGCGTAGCGCCTCGGCCTCGCCCCGGGAGTGCGCGCGGCGAACGCCCGGACGGAGTATCATCCCGGAGTCCGCCGTTGCGGGCTGAGCCGGGATGCCTGCCGAGCTGATCGATGGTCGCTACCGGGTGCTGCGTGCCCTCGGCGAGGGCGCCAGCGCGAGCGTGCTGCTGGTCGAGGACCGGCTGCGCGGCGGCCAGCGCCTCGCGCTGAAGCGCCTCAAGCGCGCGGGTGATCGCGGCCTCCTCGAGGCCGAGCTCGACGCGCTCTCGGCGCTCGTCCACCCCGGCCTCGTCGCGCTCCACGACGTGGAGGCGGCGGGCGAGCAGCCCTACCTCACCTGCGAGCACGTCGACGGGCCGGACCTCCTCGCCTGGGCGCACGGGCGCCCGCAAGCGGAGGTGCTCGTCGTGCTCGCCAGCCTCCTCGACGCGGTCGCGCTGCTCCACCAGCGCGGCTGGGTCCACGGCGACCTGAAGCCGTCCAACGTCCTCGTCGACGGGCGCAGCGGCCAGCCGAAGCTGATCGATCTCGGGCTCGCGCGCGAGGGCGGCGGGCTCGCCGCGGGCACCGCTGGCTACGCCGCCCCTGAGCTCCTCTCCGGCGGCGGGACCTCGAGGGCGGCCGACGTCTACGCCTTCGCCGCGCTGGCTGTCGAGGCGCTCGGCGGCGAGCGCGCCTTCGGCGACGACGCGGCCGGTGCGGTCGAGCGCCAGGTTCGAGGCGAGAGCATCCTCGGCCGGCTCTCGCTGCCCCCGCCGCTCGCGGCGCTCCTCGGCGAGTGCCTCGAGGTCGACCCTGCACGCCGGTCGGCGAGCGCGTTCGAGCTGCTGCCCCGCTTCGCGCGCGCGGCGGGCCTCGAGCGGCGCGCCGCGCCGGACGCGCTCCCCGAGCCGGCGCTCGTCGGACGCGACGAGGAGCTGCGCGAGCTCGAGGCAGCGCTCGGCCGCGCGGCCGAAGGAGAGCCGGGGAGCCTCCTCGTCCTCGGTCGCCAGGGGCTCGGGCGCACGCGCCTCCTCAGGGAGGCCCGCCGGCTCGCGCTCCGGCGCGGGTTCGCGGCCGTGCTCGCCAGCGACCTCCGCGAGGCGCTCGCGTTCCTGGCTGCCACCGCCGGCGGCGCGGCGCTGACGCCGGAGCTCGCCGCGACCCTCGCCGGGCTGCTCCCCGGCGCGCCCCCGGTCAGCGAGGCGGGGTCCGTGGACCAGCGGACGCGCCTGCGCGCCGCGTTCTTCGCCGCGGCAGCGGCGGCCTCGCGCCGCAGGCCGGTCGCGCTGCTCGTCGACGACCTCGAGCGCCAGGACCCGCTCGAGCGCGAGGTGCTGGAGGGCGTCGCGGCCGCGCTGGCCGTCAGGCCCGCGCTCGACCCGGCGCGCGTGCTCCTCATCCTGGCGGCGACGGAGGCGCCGGCGTCCCTCGCGGGTCTTCCGCGCCTCGAGCTCCGGCCCCTCGACGAGCGCGAGGGCGAGGCGCTGCTCGGCTCCATGCTCCCCGCCCTCGCAGGCGAGCAGCTCGGCGCGCTGGCCGAGCTCGGCGCCGGGAGCCCCTTCCTGCTCGTCGAGAGCCTGCGCGCCTGGCTCCGCGCTGGCGCCGCGCCGGGCGCGCGGCTCGAGTACCCGGACCACGTCGCCGCGCTGGGGCGCGAGCGGCTGGCGGGGGTGGCGCCCGAGGAGCTGCAGGCGCTGCGGCTCCTGGCGCTCGCACCCGAGCTCGACGCCCGCGCGCTGCCGCGCCTCTGCCCGCGGCTCGACGCTCGCGCGCTCGCCGGACTGCTCGCGCGCGGCCTCCTCGTCGAGACGCGCCGGGCCCAGCGCGTCGCGCTCTCCGTCGCCGGCGCGCACCTCCGCCAGGTGTTGCTCGAGCCGAGCTCCCCGGACGCGCGCAGCGCGGGCCACCGCGAGCTGGCGGTCGCGCTCGACGCGCTCGAGGCGGACGGCGAGGCGGCCTGGCACTGGGAGCGAGCGGGCGATCCGGTCGGCGCGGCCGCCCGCTACCTTCGCGCCGCCGAGGCCGGGCGCGACCTCTCCGGGCGCCTCGCTCGCCGCGCGGCCGAGCTGGCCGAGCCTGACTGGCCAGGGTGGGCTGCGGCGCAGCGCGCGGCCGCGCGGTCGCTCGCGGCGACGGGTGAGGCCGCGGCGGCGCAGCGGCACCTCGAGGCGCTGGTGGCGGCGGGCGCGGCCGGCGAGGTGGACCTGCGCTGGCAGGCCGAGCTGCTCGTCACCCTCGGCGAGCCGCAGCGCGCGCTCGACGTGCTCGCCGGGGTCTCCCCCGCGATCGGCGGGCTCCTCGCGGCGCAGGCGCTCTATTTACTAGGGCGGCACGCCGAGGCGCGCGCGCGCTGCGAGCCGCTCGAGGAGAGCGGCGGCCGCGAGAACCTGCGCGGTCTGATCGAGCTCGCCGCCGGCCACCTGGCCGGGGCGGAGGCGTGCTTCGCCGCGGCCGAGGCGCGCTTCAGCGCGGCCGGCGACCGGCTCGGTCTGGCCAAGGCGGCGAACAACCTCGCCATCGCGAGGCAACGTCGCGGGGACCTGGCCGGCGCGCGCGCCTGCTTCGATCGCGCCGTGCAGCACGCGCGCGAGGCCGGCGATCCGCTCCGCGTGATCCACAGCCAGATCAATCGAGGCACGGTCTGCCAGCTCGCGGGCGAGCACGCGCGAGCGATCCGCGACTACCAGCAGGCGGCGCTCGAGGCGGCCCGGCTCGGGGCGGTGCGGCTCGAGGCCCAGGCGCGCGTGAACCTGGCCACGCTCCGCCTCGAGCTCGGTGACCTCGACGGCGCCGCCGCGGAGCTCGCCCGCTGCCCCGCCAGCGAGGGCGCGCTCGGGGTGTACGTGCTGCTCAACCGCGCCGACCTCGCGCTGCTCCGCGAGGAGCTCGGCGAGGCGGAGCGCCAGCTGCTGGAGGCCGAGGCCCACCCCGCGCTCGCCGACGACCCGGCCGCGCGCGTCGAGGCGCTGCTGGTCCGCGCCCGCCTCGCGCTCGCCCGCGGCGAGCCCGGCGCCAGCGCGGGGCTCGCGCGTCAGGCGGTGGAGGTCGCCGGGACGGCGCAGCTCGAGCGCCTCGCCGACGAGGCGAGCCTCGCGGAGCTGGGCGCGCAGCGCCGCTCCTCGCGCGCTGATCCCGAGGTGCTCCGCCGCGGCCTCGAGGCAGTGGCCCGCGGCATGGAGGAGCGCGGCGAGCGTGCGCGCCTCTGGCTGGTCTTTCACGAGCTCGCCGAGGCCGAGGCGCTGGTGGGGCGCGAGCTCGAGGCTGGCTTCCACCTGGCCAAGGCGCGGCAGGCGGTGGACGCGCTCCTCGCGGAGCTGCCCGAGGAGCTGCGGCGCACCCTGCTCACCCGGCCGGACTTCCGCGAGGTCTACGCGGCCACCCGGCAGCGCACCGCGGCGCCGGGCACGGCACCCGAGCGCTCCGGCAGCGCGGCCGGCCTCGACGCCGCCGACGCCGAGAGCCTGCTCCGGATCAGCCTCGAGCTCGGCCGCGTGCGCGACCCGGCGGAGCTCGTCGCGCGCGTCCTCGACAAGGCGATCGAGCTCGCCGGCGCGCAGCGCGGGCTGTTGATCCTCGTCGAGGGCGATCGCCTGCGCATCGCCGCCGCGCGCAACGTCGATCAGGAGTCGCTCCAGGGGGGCGGTGAGGAGTTCAGCGCCACGCTGGCGCGCCAGGTGATCGGCAGCGGCCGCGCGGTGGTCACGGTGGACGCCGCGAGCGACGAGCGCTTTCG
>JAKLHH010000046.1 GCA_022710245.1 Myxococcota bacterium | reverse complement strand
GGCCCGCCCGTCCTGCCCCGGCGGCGTTGGCGCTGTACTGCGCCAGGCGGCCGGTGGCGGCGCCGAGGCGCGCCCTCGCGAGCTTGCTCCGCGCGCGGGCCTCCTCGACGCTGCGCTCGGGCACGGCCTGCTCCTTGAGGAGCCGCCCGGCGCGGGCGAGCTGCGCGTCGGCGGCCTCGAGCTCGGCGCGCGCGGCCTCGACCTCGGCCTCGAGCGAGGCGCGGTCGCCGCCCGCCGAGAGGCGCGGGGCGATCGACGCCAGCACCTGGCCGGCGCGGACCGCCATGCCGAGCACCGGCGCGGGCCGGGCGAGGGTGACCCGGCCCGTCACGGCCGCGGTCAGGCGCGCCTCCTGACCGGCCACGGGGCGGACCTCACCGTTCGCCTGCACGCTCGGCTGCAGCGAGCGCGCGCCGACGGGCGCCGTCGCGAAGTCGGTCTTCCACTGCTGCTCCTTGGTGAAGGTGATGCCGCCGCCCGCCCCCTCCTTCTCCGCGGCGGCGCGCGCCGCGGCGAGGTCCGGGTAGATCCGGCAGGGCCCCGCGTCGAGCTCGTCCTCCACCTGCGAGCCTCGCACCGAGAGGATCAGCGAGCACTCGCCGGCCTGCGCCGGACGGAGCACCGCGCGGAAGATCCCGGGGCTGGCGGGCGCGTCGGCGACCGCGGTCAAGCTCCCGCCCTGCGCCAGCTTGAGGACCAGCGTCATCCTCCCGGCGGTGACGGGCTTGAAGCTGGAGAGCGCGGTGAGGTGGGCGGCGAACTTGCCCTCGCGCCCCGCCACCGGCGGCTCGTACTCCAGGAAGAGCTCGGAGCGGTCGGTCCAGCGCGTGACCGAGCGCGCCGGGAGCCCCTCCTCCGCCGCGTGGCCGCCGTGGGCGTGGCCGTGGCCCTCCTCCTCGTGCGAGGCCGGCTTGCACCCCGCGCACGCGAGGAGGACCGCGACGCCGATCCGTGCGACGTGCCTGCACCTGCGTCCGTTCATGGCAAAGGCCCTCCCAGCGCCCGCGCGAGGTCGAGCTCGCTCTGCCGCGCGGTGCGCCGGAGCGCGAGGCCGCGCGCCCGCACCCCGCGCGCTGTCCGCAGCGCGTCGAGCAGCTCGAAGACCGGCCGCTCGCCCTCCTGGTAGGAGACCTGCGCGCGGCGCACGAGGCGCTCGAGCCGGGGGAGCTGCGTGCGCTCGAAGCGCTCGGCCTGGGCCAGCGTGCGGGTGAGCGCGCCGTGCGTCGTGGTCACCTCGCTCAGCACCTGCGCCTCGAGCAGGTGCTGCTCGGCCTGGGCCAGCCGGAGCCGCGCGCGCGCCTTCGCCGCCTCGCCCTGGCCGTGATCGAGGACCGGCAGGCCCAGCGAGAGGCCGGCGAGGTAGCCCCAGGCCGTGCGCTCGTCGACGGCGGCGGTCTTCAGCCCGCCTGAGAGCACCAGGCCCGGCACCCAGCCCCGCCCCGCGGCCGCGAGCTCGCGCTCGGCCTGCGCGGCCCGCAGGCGGGCAGCCCGGTGATCCGCCCGGGCGGCGAGCGCCTGCCGTAGCAGCCCCTCGAGGGCCCGCGGCCGTCCGGGGAGCGTCAGCGCGTCGCTCGCGTCGAGGCGCGCGGCCGGCTCGCCGGCGAGCAGGCCGAGGCGCCGCTGCCAGAGCTCGAGCTCCCGGCCGGCCTCCGCCAGCGAGTCGTCGACGGCGTCGAGCTCGAGCTCGAGGCGATCGCGATCGTAGCCCGAGGTCTCTCCGGCGCTGGTCCGCGAGCGCACGGCCTTGAGGAGGCCGCCCAGCGCCGCGCGCTCTCGCTGCAGGAGCGAGGCTGTCTCGCGCGCCGCCGCGGCGCTCCAGTAGAGCCCGAGCGCGTCGAGGAGCAGCGCCGTGCGGTCGCGCACCGCCCCGGCGCGCACCGCCTCGAGGCCGAGCCTCGCCGCCTGCACGCGGAGCCCGCGCCGCCCGGAGACCTCGAGCGGCAGCTCGAGGCGCAGATAGTTCTCGGGCTGAGCGCGGCCGCCCGCGAAGACCTCCTCGCGATCGTAGCTGAGCGACGGGTTGGCCCACACCCGGGCAGCGCGCACGTTCGCCGCGGCCTCCTCGACGGCCGCCTCGAGGACCGGCAGGCTCGGGTGAGACCTGCCGACCCGCGCGAGGAAGTCCCTGGCCGAGATCCCTCGCGGCGGGGGCTCGGCCCGCGCCGCGAGCTCGACGGGGGCCACCAGCAGGGCGGCTACTATCAGCGATAGTAGTGAGCGACAGGCTGCGAGGGAGGGCGCGGACGGCGGCATCATCAGCTCACCCGAGGATGGTCTCGATCGTGTGGTGGAGGCTGGCGGCGAAGGCGGCGCAGGCGGCCGCCGCGAGCAGCGAGGCGAGGGCGAGCGCGAGGAGGAGCCGCCGGGAGCTGCGCTCACCGCCCGGCTCCTCGCGCAGCAGGGACTCGATGCGCTCCGGCACCTGGCTCGCCGCGGCGAAGCTCGCTGCCTCGGGCGCGAGCCGCGGCGCCGTCGTCCGCGCCAGCGCGAGCACGGCGCTCGCCACGGTGCTCGGCCGCTCGACGGCGAGGGCGGCGCGGCGATCGCAGAGGCGCTCCGCCGAGAGCTCCCAGAGCCGCAGCGCGCGGCTGGCCAGGAAGGGGACGCCGAACCAGGACGCGACCTCGAGCGCTGCTCGCTGCCCGAGGTCGCGGTGGGCGACGTGGGCGAGCTCATGCGCGAGGACCGCCTCGCGCTGCTCCGGGTCGAGCGCCTGCCAGGCCGCGCTCGAGAGGACCACCGTCGGGGAGAGGAGCCCCGCGGTGAAGGCGAACCGCTCCTGCGAGGGCACCAGGTAGGCGCCGGCGGCGATCGGCGCGCCGAGCGCCCGCAGCCGCGAGACCGAGCGCTGCGCCGACGCCTGGGCCCGGAGCGCCAGCGCGAGGCGCACCGCCACGAAGACGGCCCCCCCGACCACCAGGCAGAGCGCCCACGGCTCCGAGGCCCAGGCCGCCGCGTGCCGCAGGCAGAGGTGGTGATGATGAGCGTGCGCGAGGCAGTGATCGGTCCCGGCGCGGAGCGCGAGGGCCGAGTGCGCGGCGAGCGCGCCCACCAGCCCCAGCGCGAGGAGCGGCGGTAGGACCAGCGCCGCGGCCGCGGCCTGGCGCTCGACCCAGGGGCCCAGGCGGCGCAGGCGGCGCCTGGCGAGGAGCAGGCCGATCGAGAGGAGGAGCGAGAGCCCGAGGCTGGCGCCCACGAAGACCGCGCCGAAGGCGACGAGCGAGGTGGAGGTCATCAGCGTCCGCTCCTGCGGCGCAGGGCGATCAGCTCCTCGAGCCGCTTCAGGTTGTCCTCGTCGATCTCGGCGGCCGCGTCCACGAAGGCGGCGAGCACCGGCGCGGCGTCCGCCGGCCGCTCGAGGAGCCCGGAGACGGTGCGCTCGACGATCCGCCGCCGGTACTCGTCGCGGGAGAGCGCGGGCGCGTAGACGAAGGCGTTGCCGTCCTTGTGGCGCCCGAGCAGGCCCTTCTTGAAGAGGCGGTCCAGCGTGGTCATCACGGTGGTGTAGGCGAGCGCCGGCTTGCCGCTCAGCCGCGCGCAGACCTCCCGGACGGGCAGGGCGCCCGCGCGCCAGAGCGCCTCCATGACGCGCTCCTCGAGGGAGCCGAGCACCTTGCCTGCGTGATCGAAGGACCGCATGCGCTGGACGAGGCTAGCGGGTCCACCTACTAGCGTCAATAGTAGGCTCACGGCAGCGCCCCGCCCACCGCCCGCTCCAGCTCGGCCGCGGCCTGGGCGAGGCCGGCCCGCGCCCGCTCCAGCTCGAGCTCGAGGTCCTGGAGCACGCGGCGCCCGTCGAGGAGCGCGGTGAGGCTCTCGCGGCCGGCGACGTAGTCGGCGCGGATCGCCTGCAGCGCCACGCGCGCGCGCGGGATCACCTCGGCGCGCAGGAGCTGCAGCCGCTCGGCGGCGCTGGTCGCGCTCGCCCGCGCCTCGCGGACCTGGCGGGCCACCTCGAGCCGTGCACCCTCCTGGCGCGCCCGCGCAGCGGCGGCCATCGCGCTCGCCTCGCGCACCGCGCGGCCCTGCTTCTGGCCGGACCACAGGGGGATGGAGGCCCCGAGGGTGGCGCTCCAGCCCGGGCCCATCTCGAGGTCGTGCATGTACATCAGCATCGGCATGAAGTCGGGGTAGCGGTTGCGGCGGGCGAGGGCGGTCTGGCTCTCGGCGCGGCCCGCCTCGAGCCCCGCGGCCCTGAGCTCGGGGCGCTGCCTGCCGGCGGCGGCGAGGAGCGCCGCCTCGCGCAGCGTCGGGAGCGGCGGGAAGTCCTCGACCGGCTCGCCGAGCGGCGCGCTCGCCTCGCGGCCGAGGCGCACGTTGAGCGCGGCGGCGAGGACCTCGCGGTCGCGCCGCAGCGTGGAGAGGTCCGTGCGCAGGCGCGCCTGCTCGGTCTCGATGCGGAGGACGTCGGTCACCCCCGCCGCCCCCGTGGCCACGCGCGCGAGCGCGGTCTTGCGCAGCTGCTCGAGGAGCTCCGCGTTGCGCCGGCTCAGCTCCCGGGCGGCGCGGTTGACCCAGAGCTGGTAGTAGAGCTTCTTCACCTCGGCGGCGAGCTCGAGCTGGCGCAGGCGCACGTTCTCGCCGGCGACCCGCGCGCTCGCGCCCGCCACCTCGCCGCGGAGCGACCGCTTGCCGGGGAAGGGGAGCGGCTGCGAGAGCTGCACCATCACCATCGAGCCGGCGCCGGGCGCGCGCGTGAAGGGGAAGTTCCAGAGCTGCACCGCCAGGCTCGGGTCCTCGAGGCTCCAGGCCTGCGGGACGCGCTCCCAGGCGGCCGCGCGCTCGGCGGCGAGGGCGCGCACCTCGGGGTTCGCCTGGCGAGCGGTGCGGAGCGCCCAGGAGAGCGTCAGCGGCGGCGCTGCCGGCGGTGTGCTCGGCAGCGGTGGTGCGGCGCGCGCCGCGGGACCGGTGAGCGCGAGGAGGACCGCGGTGCCGACCCACTGTGCTCGAGTCATCTGGAGCCCCGTCTCGTCAAGGTGTGCGACGCGCGCTGAGCTGCAAAGCATGCGTGGTCAGTGCGTCGAGATCCACCTGTCATGCGGGCTGCTGCTTCGCCGGCCAGACCCGCTCCCGCGCCGCCGGGCGCAGGGCGAGGTAGGCCGTGGTCCCCACCGCGATGGCGAGGGCAGCGGCCGCGAGCACGACCTCGAGGAGGAGCCCCGGCCAGGTCAGATACAGGGTCGAGAGGGCGGCGAGCACGGCGATCCCCCAGCCCGCGGACAGCACCGCCACGGAGGCGCGCAGCAGCCCGAGCCGCCGCGTATCGAGCTCCGCGAGCCGCTCCCAGAGCACCTGCTCCTGCCGCCAGTAGGTGTAGATGACCGGGATGATCTCGAGGGTGAGGAACGCGGAGGTGAGCAGGCCGCCGACCATCGGCGCCGCGATCCGCTTCATCACGTCGGCGCCCGAGCCGGTGGCCCAGAGGAGCGGGATCAGGCCGACCAGCATGGTGCCGACGGTCATCAGCTTCGGCCGCACGCGGAGCACCGTCCCCTCCAGGTGCGCCCAGATGATGTCCGAGAGGTCGCGGATCTTGCCCGCGCGCTTGCGGCGCTCGTAGGCGTGGTCGATGTAGACGATCATCACGATGCCGGTCTGCGCGGCCAGGCCCACGAGCGCGATGATCCCCACCCAGACGGCCGTCGAGATGCGGTAGTCGAGGAGCCAGAGCAGCCAGACGCTGCCGACCAGCGCGAACGGGATGGAGAGGAGGACGATCAGCACCTCGACGAGGTTCTTGAAGTGCAGGAGCAGGAGCACGATGACGATCATCAGCGTCAGCGGCACCACGATCTTCATCCGCGAGACCATCTGCTCGAGGAGCTCGTACTGCCCCGTCCACTTGAGGAAGTACCCGGCCGGGAGCTTGAGCTCGCCGCGCTGCTGGGCGCGCTGCACGACCGCCTTCGCCTCGTTCACGTAGCCGCCGATGTCCCGCTTGCCCTGGTCGATGTCGACGTAGACGTAGCCGACGAGGAGCCCGCCCTCGTCGCGGACCATGGGCGGCCCCGCGGCGATCTTGATGTCAGCGAGCTGGCCGAGCGGGATGAAGGTGCGCGCCGCCGGGCCCGCGGCGCGGCCGCCCGGCGCCGGCGTGGCCCCGGCCCCCATCGGGGGCGACGGCTCGGCCCCCATCCCCGGCGACGAGGGCATCGGCAGGCCCGCGCCCATCGGCGGCACGTCCGGGACCGGGCCGAGGGTGGGGAGCTTCGGCTGCCCCCCGCCGCTGCCGCCAGCGCCGCCCTGGCCCATGCCGGGCATGACCTGCGCGAGGAGCGCGGCCGGCTCCTCGCCCGCGGGCGCGAGGGCCCCCGACATCCCGGGCGCCATGCCCGCACCACCCGCGCCGCTGGCGCCGCCTCCGCTCGCGCCGCTCGCGCCCCCCACCGGGACCAGCACGCGGCGCAGCCGGTCGAGGTCGCTCCGCAGGTCCTGGGGGTAGCGGACGTTGATGGTGAAGCGGGCGCGCCCCTCGACGGTGACGCTGATCGGCAGCCCGCCGATCGCCGCCTCGATGACCCGCTCCACGTCGCCGGTGCGGAGCCCGTAGCGCGCGAGGAGCTCGCGCTTCGGGATGATGTCGAGGTAGAGGCCGCCGAGGTTCCGCTCGTAGAGCACGCTCCGCGTCCCGGGGATCGGCGCGATCAGCCGCTCCAGCTCGGTGCCGGCCTTCTCGATCTGGTGCACGTCGGTGCCGAAGACCTTGATCCCGATCGGCGTGCGCACGCCGGTCGTCAGCATGTCGACCCGGGTCTTGATCGGCATGGTCCAGGCGCCGGTCCAGCCCGGGAACTGCATCCGCTTGCTCACCTCGGCGGTGAGCTCGTCCCAGGTCATGGTCTGCTGCTCGGGCCAGACGCGCGAGAGCGCGCCCTTCATCCAGCCCGGCGCCCACGAGGAGTACCAGCGCGGGTGGTGGACCTTGCGCCACCTCTCCTTCGGGCGGAGCTGGATGGTGGTCTCCAGCATGATGATCGGCGCCGGGTCGGTGGGCGTCTCGGCGCGGCCGACCTTGCCGAAGACCGACTCCACCTCGGGGAAGCTCTTCAGGACGCGGTCCATGCGCTGGATCTGGCGCTTCGCCTCCTCGATCGACATGTTGGGGAAGGTCATCGGCATGTAGAGCATGTCGCCCTCGTTCAAGGGCGGCATGAACTCGTGGCCGAGCTTGAGCGCGAGCGGCACCGCCGAGAGCATGGCGAGGAGCCCGATCGCCACCGTCGACTTCGGCCGCCGGAGCGCGACGAAGACGAAGGGCTTGTAGAGCCGGATGATGAACCGCGAGACCGGGTGGCGCTTCTCCGAGTGGATCTTGCCGCGGATGAGCAGGTCGCGGAGCGCCGGCGCGAAGGTGATGGAGAGCAGCGCGGCCGCCAGCATGACGAAGGTCTTGGTGTAGGCGAGCGGCTTGAAGAGCCGCCCGGCCTGCCCGGGGAGCGTGAAGACCGGGAGGAAGGCGACCGCGATGATCAGCAGCGAGAAGAAGATCGCCGGGGTCACCTCCCTCGCCGCCTCGGCGAGGAGCTTGTGCCGGTCCGCGCCCGGCGGGGCGCCCTCGAGCTTCTTGTGCGAGGCCTCGATCATCACGATCTCGGCGTCGACGGTGGCGCCGATCGCGATCGCGATCCCTCCCAGGCTCATGATGGTGGAGGGGATGTCGAGGAGGAACATGGGGATGAACGAGAGCCCGACCGCGATGGGCAGGGAGAGCACGGGGAGCAGCGTGCTCCGCACGTGGAGCAGGAAGAGCAGGATCACCAGGCTGACGACGATCGCCTCCTCGATCAGCGCGGACCTGAGCGTGGCGATGGAGCGGTGGATCAGCCCCGAGCGGTCGTAGGCGATCTTCAGCTCGACCCCCTCGGGGAGGGTGGGGCGGAGCTCGGCGATCTTCTGCTTCACCCGGTCGATCACGTCGAGCGCGTTCTCGCCGTAGCGCATGACCACGATGCCGCCCACCGCCTCGCCCTCGCCGTTCCACTCGAGGAGCCCGCGCCGGATGTCGGGGCCGAAGCGCACCGTGCCGAGGTCGCGGATGAGGACGGGCGTGCCCCCCGGCCCGCGCGTGCGCACGGTGACCTGCTCGAGCGCGCCGAGGTCCTGGATGTAGCCGCGGCCGCGCACGTAGTACTCGCGGCCGGAGAGCTCGAGGATGCGGCCGCCGACGTCGTTGTTCGAGTCGCGGATGGCGGCGGCCACCTCCCCCAGGCTGACGTCGTAGGCGCGGAGCTTGTTCGGGTCGACGGTGACCTGGTACTGCTTCTGGAAGCCGCCGACGCTCGCCACCTCGGCGACGCCCTTCACGCTGCCGAGCGCGTAGCGCAGCGTGAAGTCCTGGAAGGTGCGGAGCTCGTCGAGGCTGGTCTTGCCGCTCCGGTCCTCGAGCACGTACTGGAAGACCCAGCCGATCGCGGTCGCGTCGGCGCCCACCGTCGGGGTCACCCCCTCCGGGAGCCGGCTCCGCACCCCGCCCAGGTACTCGCTCACCCGGCTCCGCGCCCAGTAGAGGTCGGTGCCCTCCTCGAAGATGACGTAGATGAACGACATCCCGAACATCGAGTAGCCGCGCACGTCGGTGACGTGCGGCGCCGAGATGAGCGAGGAGACGAGCGGATAGGTGACCTGGTCCTCGACGAGGGTCGGGCTGCGGCCCATCCACTCGGTGAAGACGATGACCTGCGGGTCCGAGAGATCGGGGATGGCGTCGAGCTTGATGTGCTTGATCGAGTAGAGCGCGCCGAACGCCGCGAAGCCCACCGCCAGGAAGACGAGGAAGCGGTTCCGGGCGCAGAACTCGATGATGCGTTCGACCATTGGCTGCGACCCGCTACTGCCCGTGCCCGGAGTGACCGCCTGCTCCGCCGCTTGGCGGCGGCTCGCCCCTGGCGGGCATCGCCTCGATCGCCGCGCGCAGGCGGCTCTCCGAGTCGATCAGGAAGTTGCCGGTGGTCACCACCGTCTCGCCCTCGGCGAGGCCGGCGAGGACCTGCACCTTGCCCTCGGTGTGGGTGCCGAGCTGGAGCGAGCGCGGCTCGAAGCGGCCACCCGGCTTGGCGATGAAGGCGTACTGCGCCTCGCCGGTGTCGATCACCGCCGCCTCGGGGATGACGAGGCCGTCGCTCCGCGCGAGCTGCAGCTTCACCGTCCCGTACATGCCCGGCTTCAGCCTGAGGCCCGAATCCGCCCTGCTCGCGTCCTTCGGACGCTCCGCGATGGAGGGCGAATTCTTCAGCTCGAGGCGCAGGCGCAGGGTGCGCGTCGTCGCCTCGAGGCTCGGGTAGACGAAGCGCACCTTGCCGGTGAACGGCTCGCCCGGGAGCGCGGCGAGCTCGAAGCGCGCCTCCTGGCCGACCCGCACCCGCCCCGCCTCGTACTCGTAGACGTCCGCGAGCACCCAGACCGTGGAGAGGTCGGCGACCTCGAAGAGCTGGGTGCCGGGCTGCACGTAGAGCCCCGGCAGCGCGTTCTTCACCGTGACGTGGCCGGAGACCGGCGAGCGCAGCGGGAGCGCGCGGAGCGCCTGGCCGGTCTTGACGAGCTCGGCGAGGTCCTTCGGCGAGATGCCGAGGAGCTCGAGGCGGTGGCGCGCGGCCTCCTCGAGGCCCTCGCCGCTGCCGCTGCTCGCCCAGCGGCGCGCGTTCAGGTAGTCCTGCTGCGCCGCGAGGAGCTGCGGGCTGTAGATGGTGGCGAGGACCTGACCCCGCCCGATCCGCTCGCCGGTCTGGTTCACGTGGAGCTTCTCGATCCAGCCGGCGAAGCGGGTGTTGACGGTGGCCTGCCCGCGCTCGCTCACGGCGACGTAGCCGACGGTGCGGATCTCCGGCGTCAGCGCCTCGCGGGTGACCCGCGCGGTCTTCATGCCGATGAGCTGGATGCGGCCCTCCGGGAGCTCGACGGCGGTGAGGCCGGAGACGGCGTGCCCGCCGGGCGCCGCCGGCGGACCGTGTCCAGCGTGCTCGCCGCCGGGCGCCGCCTTTGCCGCCTTGCGCGGCTCCAGCTTCGACCCGCACACCGGGCACTCGGCGTTCGGGTCGGAGGAGGTCTGGTCCGGGTGGAGCGGGCAGGCGTACGGCACCTTGCTCGCGGCGCCGGGGTCACCGGTGCTGCCGTGCGCGTGGTCCGGGGCCGCGGACTTGCCCTTGCTGTCGTCCTCGATGGGGACCAGGCTCATCCCGCAGATGGGGCAGTCGCCGGGCTGGTCCTGCACGACCGAAGGGTGCATCGGGCAGTGGTAGCGCTGGGCCTGCCGGGCGGCCGCGGTGCCCGGCAGCTTGTTGAAGTAGTAGAGGATCGACCCCAGCGCGGCGAGCGCCATCAGCGCGACGATCAGCCACCGCGCGATGGCCATGGCGTGCACGCCGGGGGGCGCCTGCTCCTCGCCCTCGAGGAGCGGCTCCGCGGCGTGGGGATCGACGTTGGGCAGGTCCTGCTGGGTCATGGCCTGCGCTGAGCTTGCAGCTCCCTTGCCAACCCTGCCGCTGCTCTGTTGTTGAAGATCGTTCGAAAAACCGACGGGCCGCGTGGGTGGCACCAGGGGCCTAGCGGGCGGTTTCAGAATAGTCTCGAACAGTGAAGACTAGTCTGCAGTCTCTCGTCGCGGCGTCCCGGCGCGCTGAAGCCGCGCGGCAGCCTCAGCCTCTCGACGGGTCAGGGCCGGGCGCGAGGCTCGAGCGTGAGCGGCTGCAGTCCGAAGCGGCGCCAGTCGTAGCCGGGGCCGTAGTCGAAGAGGATCTGGTCCCTCGGCTCGATGCGCGCCGTGGCGATGAGCAGCACATGCCAGCGCCGGTGGCTCTCGTCGTAGACCATCCGGGACGCCGCGTTGGTGCTGGTCGAGTGGTTGGCGAAGCGGAGGTAGTTGCCGTCCCGCTGGGCGTCGACGGCGAGGCGGAACGCGTTGGTCGGATCGTAGACGAAGCGATAGCCGTTCCTCGGGTCGACGTTGACGGGCTCGGCCACCACGCCAGTGTACTCGCCGATGACCTGCCCCGGCTTGATGGCCTTGCGAGCGAAGAGCCCATGGCCCACCTTGTCGACCTTGCCGATGTAGAGCGGCGCGGTCTGTCCCCTGATGGCTCGCAGCTCGGCCGCTCCCGGGGTGTGCTCGGGCGCGACCTTCTGGTCGTCCACCAGCTCGCCGTCCGCGTCGAAGCGAAACCCCGGGCCGTCGGTGTAGCCGGGCAGGTTGGCCTCGCTGAACCCGGGGCCCAGCACCTGCCGTGACCGCCACGTCACCCCGAAGCGCTCCCGGAAGTCGGCGCGCGAGACCTTGTGGAGCTTGCCGTCATCGGTCTGGACCCAGACGCCGCGACGCGGACCGGAGCTCTGGCCCTTCCCCGGACGGCCCTCGGCGGACGAGCCGCCTGCGAAGAGCAGCGTGGCGACGAGCAGAAGCCGGATCCAGGTGCGAACCATGCGAGCCTCCGAGCACGTGCGCCCCGGCGCTGCAAGCGTCGGGCCCGGCGCAAGTCGATGAATCAAGGATCTCTCGAGGCAGGCTGGGGACTCGGAACTGGCCCGCTAACCGGCTCGCTCGGTCGCCACCCCCATCTCCGCTCGGGTCGAGGCGGCCTTGGGTCAGGTTGCGAACCTGCCCCCCATCTCCGCTCGGGTCGAGGCGGCCTTGGGGGTGATGAGCCGGAGTCCCTTACGGCACTGACCGCCACCGGCCGGGCCAACGCCGCAGAGCCCACGCGATTCGCGTTGCAGGGCCCTGACCGCGCCTCCATGTTTTGATCGAGACACAGCGAGGGGGGGGCGATGCACGATCCTTCAGGACCGCACGGGAGCGAGCACCATCCAGCCAGCCACGGCGCGGCCGGCGCGAGCGCCGGCCCCGAGGACCACCATCGGGCGATGGAGCGGGACCTTCGCCGGCGCTTCTTCGTGGTGCTGGCGCTGATCCTCCCGACGCTCGCGCTCTCTCCCTCGATCCAGCACTGGCTCGGCTTCCGGATCGCGTTCCCGGGACGCTCGCTGGTCCTGGCCGCGCTCGCCAGCGTGATCGCGCTCTGGGGTGGCTGGCCGTTCTTCACCGGCGCCCGCGACCAGCTCCGGGAGCGCGTCCTCGGCATGGACGTCCTCGTCAGCCTCGCGGTCCTCGCCGGCTACCTCTTCAGCCTGGCCAGCCTCTTCATCGAGACGATGGATCTCTTCTGGGAGATCAGCACCCTGGTCCTCGCCTTCCTCTTCGGGCACTGGCTGGAGATGCGCGCCGTGCGCGGGACCGCGGGGGCGCTTCGCGCGCTCCTCGAGCTGATCCCGCCGGTCGCGACCCGCGTCCAGGGCGACGCGCTCGAGGAGGTGCCCCTCGAGGAGGTGCGGGTCGGCGATCTGCTGCTGGTCCGCCCCGGCGAGCGGGTGCCGATCGACGGCGAGCTCCTCGAGGGCGCGAGCTCGGTGAACGAGTCCATGGTCACCGGCGAGTCGCGCCCGGTCGCCAAGGGCGTGGGCGACGAGGTCCTCGGCGGCACCATCAACGGAGAGGGCACGTTCCGCCTCCGCGTCACCCGCACGGGCGAGGACACCGCGCTGGCGCGCATCGTCGCGCTCGTCTCGCAGGCCCAGCGGTCCAAGCCGCGGGTCCAGCGCCTCGCCGAACGTGCCGCGCACTACCTGACGCTGACCGCCGTCGTGGTCGGGACGGGCACGTTCCTCTTCTGGTTCCTCGTCGCCGGGAGGCCGGCGGTCTTCGCCGTGACCCTCGCCATCGCGGTGGTGGTCGTCACCTGCCCGCACGCGCTCGGCCTCGCCATCCCGCTCGTCAACACCGTCTCCAGCGCCCTCGCCGCGCGGCGCGGCATGCTGGTCCGCAACGCCGAGGTGACCGAGGTCGCTCGCCGGCTGGACGTGGTCCTCTTCGACAAGACCGGGACGCTGACCCGCGGCGAGCTCGGCGTCAGCGAGGTCCTCGCCCCGGGCGACGCGGACCAGGCCCTGCGCCTGCTGGCGGCCGTCGAGGCAGAGTCGGAGCACCCGCTCGCCCGCGCGATCGTGGAGGAGGCCAGGCGGCGCGGACTCTCGGTGCCGAGGGCCGAGGGCTTCACGGCGATCCCCGGCCGCGGCGCGCGCGCCACCGTCCTCGGCGAGCCGCTCCTGGTGGGCAGCCGCCGCCTGCTCGAGGAGGCCGGAGTGGATCTGCGGCCCGTCGCCGAGGGCGCCGAGCGCCTGGGCCGCCGCGGCGAGACCGTGGTCTACGCCGCGCGCGGGGGAGAGCTCCTCGGCGCGGTGGGCCTCGCGGACGTGCTCCGCGCCGAGTCGCGACCCGCGGTCTCGCGCCTGCGTGCCCTCGGGCTCGAGGTCTGGATGGTGACCGGCGACGACCGGCGGGTCGCGCAGCACGTCGCGGCGGAGCTCGGGCTCTCCGGGTTCTTCGCCGAGGTCCTGCCCGCGCAGAAGGCCGAGAAGGTGAGGGAGCTCCAGGCCCAGGGCAAGATCGTCGCCATGGTGGGCGACGGGATCAACGACGCGCCCGCGATCGCCCAGGCCAACGTGGGGGTCGCGATCGGCGCCGGGACCGACGTGGCCATCGAGGCGGGCGACGTGGTGCTGGTGCGCGACGACCCGGGCGCCGTCGTCGACCTGCTCCGCCTCTCGCGCGCCACCACGCGCAAGATGCGCCAGAACCTCCTCTGGGCCACGGGCTACAACGCGGTCGCCATCCCCCTCGCGGCGGGCGTGCTGGAGCCCCTGGGCGTGGTGCTGCCGCCGGCCGTCGCTGCGCTGCTGATGGCGGCGAGCACGATCAGCGTGGCGGTGAACGCGCTCCTGCTGCGGCGCGAGGAGCTGGGGCCGCCGGGAGCGCCCGCCGCTCCGCTCGAGTCCGCGGCGAGCGGTCCGGACCAGCAGCCGAGCCCGACGGAGGCCGCGTAGAGGTAGACGTTCGCCGCGATGATCCCGATGTTGACGTGGCCGGCGCCGGAGGGTTGCTTGTACCCGCTTAGGCGGGTATAAGCAACCTCGGGGAGGTGGAGCGGCCGATGCGAACCCTGGCCACCGTCTTCAAGGCGCTCTCGGACGAGACGCGGCTGCAGATGCTCGCGCTCCTCCTGGGCGAGGAGGAGCTCTGCGTCTGCGACATGATGGAGGTGCTGCAGATCAGCCAGTCGAAGGCGTCGCGGCACCTCCGCTTCCTCTACCTCGCCGGGCTGGTCAAGGACCGGCGCGAGGCGGTCTGGGTCTACTACCGCATGTCCGACGAGCTCACCCCCGAGCGCGAGGCCATCGTGGAGGCGCTGCGGGCGGTCCTGCCCGGCGCCGTGCCGGCGCAGCTCTTCCAGGACCTGAGGGGCTGGAAGAAGCGCAAGGCGCAGGGCGGCGCCGCTTGCACAGCCGCGGCGCGGCCAGCGCGAGCTGCAGCCGGAGGTCACCGATGAGCCCGACCAGGCAAGGCGTCGGGGTGAAGCCGCAGCCCGAGCCGTCGAGGAGCTGAGATGGAGATCAAGGTCCTGGGCCCGGGCTGCGCCCGCTGCCTGAAGCTCTACGAGGAGACGCGGGCGGCGCTGGCGGAGGCGGGGGTGGCGGCCTCGCTGAGCAAGGTGGAGCGGCTCGACGAGATCATGGCCTACCGGGTGCTGATGACCCCCGCGCTGGTCGTCGACGGCGAGGTCAAGTGCGCCGGCCGGCTGCCCTCGCGCCCGGAGCTGATCGCCTGGCTCACCGCGGCGGCGAAGCGAGAGGGCTGATGCTGGCCGTGCTCGCGCTCGGCGCCCCCGTGGCCGCCTCGTCCGGCTTCCTCGACGGAGTCGGCCAGTACATCCAGACCAGCCCGCTCCTGGCGCTGGCCGCGGTCTTCGTGGGCGGCCTCCTCACCGCCTCGAACCCCTGCGTGCTGGCCATGATCCCGCTGATGATGAGCTTCGTCGCGGGAGAGGAGGGCGTGAAGGTGGGGCCAGCGCGAGCGCTGCTCCACTCGCTGCTCTTCGTCCTCGGGCTCAGCCTCACCTTCACCGTCCTCGGCGTCGTCGCCGCGCTGGCCGGCAAGATCTACGGCGATGTCTCCCGGGTCTGGACCTGGATCGTGGCGGGCGTGTGCCTGCTGATGGGGCTGCACCTCCTCGGCGTGCTGAAGCTCGCCATCCCTGGCCTCCGGGTGCAGCCGAGGACCCGCGGCCTGGTCGGCGCGCTCCTCCTCGGGCTCCTCTTCGGCGTGGTCTCCGCCCCCTGCGCCGCGCCGATCTTGATCGTGCTGCTCACCTACCTCGCCGGCTCGGGCGCCTCGGTGCCCTGGGGGGCGACGCTGCTCCTCGTCTACGCGCTGGGGCACAGCGTGCTGATCCTCGTCGCCGGCACCTCGATGGGCCTGGCGCGCAAGCTCCTCGAGTCGCGGCGCCTGACGCGCGCGACGGACCTCATGCGCCGCGCGGCCGGCGGGGTGATCATCCTGGTCGGCGCGTTCTTCGTCTACTCGGCGCTCAAGTGAAGGAGGACCTGGTCATGTCCAAGCTCGCACCTGCCCTCTGCCTCGCGCTGCTCCTGCCGGGACTGGCCGCGTGCAAGCCGGCCGGGACCGTCGCCGCGGGGCAGGCGGGGGTCAAGGAGAGCGCCTCGCCCGCCGCGAAGAAGCAGGGCGGCAAGCTCGCGCGCATCGTCTTCGTCGATCAGGAGAAGAGCTGCGCTTGCACGAAGAAGCGCATCGACGCCTCCTGGAAGGCGCTGATGACGGTCCTCGGCTTCCCGCCCACCATCGCGCTCGACCGCTACCACCTCGACACGCAGGACAAGCAGGCCGAGCCGTTCCTCGCGAAGAAGCCGATCGTGGCGGCGCCGGGCATCTACCTCCTCGACCAGTCGGGCGGCCTCCTCGAGCTGCTGCAGGGGGAGGTCACCGAGGCGCAGCTGCGCGCCACGCTCGCCCGCCTCTGAAGCGCTCGCCCGCCACTGAAGCGCTCGCCCGCCTCTGAAGC
>JAKLHH010000459.1 GCA_022710245.1 Myxococcota bacterium | reverse complement strand
CGCGACGACGGCGTGAACCAGTCAAAACCGCTGTGACGCGGTACTAGCCGCGACGGATGATCCGCTTGATCTTGGCTAGGTCCTCGCGCTTGAACTCGCGGAGCACGATCAGCAGGACGAAGTAGAGCCCGAAGATGAAGCCGCTCTCCATCAGGGTGAAGAGCCGCGAGCGCTCCGGGACGAAGTGCCCCACGACCAGGCAGGCGGCCGTCACCGCCCCCACGCGGAGCAGCGAGGCGATGGGGAACCAGGCGGTGAAGCGGCGGTAGAGGAAGATGAGGGAGAGGACCAGCCCGAGCGCCATGGCGGCGGTGCTCGCGGCGGCGGCGGTCCAGAGGGCCGACTCAGGCGAGCTGGCGCGGGGCAGCAGCACCGCGTTGCCGGCCGCCGCGGCGGCGAGCGTGATCAGCCCGGCGATGATGGTGTCGCGGGTGTGACCGGCGCCGTTCAGGATGGTGTTGATGATGGTGAAGAGGGAGAAGCAGACCATCCCGACGGAGAGGACGCGCAGCGCCCGGCCGCCGATCATGTAGGGCGACGGGTAGATGACACGGATCAGCGCGGACGGGTTGGCCATGAAGACGACCGCCACCCCGGCCACGAAGACCAGCGACAGGCGCAGCGTCTGGCGGACGTAGGCCTGGGTGGTGGCGCGGTCGTTCTCGAAGGTGGAGCGGGAGACGAGCGGGAAGACGACGAAGGCGACGGCGAGGATCGCCTGGTAAGGGATGAAGGCGAGCGACTGGGCGGTGCCGTAATAGCCCGCGTAGGCCGACGCGACCTTGGCCGCCTCCTCGAGGTCGGTGAGGCCGGAGAGGCCGGAGGCGTAGCGCTTCAGCAGGAAGAGGTCGACCCTCATGATCAGGTTCAGCGCCAGCGTGTAGACGAAGAGCTGGACCATGTAGCTCCAGATCTTGCTGGCGGCGAAGCTCCCCCCTCGCCGTGGCAGGCCCACCCAGAGCGCGGAGCCGACCAGGATGATGGCGGCCGCGGTGACGAAGCCGCCGACCGCGCCGAAGACGCCCCAGCCGAGGAAGACGAATCCAAGGATGAGGCCCATCCGCAGCGTCGAGAAGGTGACGTCGAGCGTCGCCTGCCCGCCGAAGCGCCGGAGCCCGTTCAGCGATCCCACGAAGACCGCGTAGAACGAGTAACAGAACATGATGCCCGCCGAGAGCTGGTAGAGCGTGGTCAGGCTCGCGTCCTTCTCCCAGCGTGCGACGAGCGGCGCGGCGGCGACGTAGGCGATGGCGATGCTGCCGCCGAGGAACAGCTGCATCTTCAGCGCGGCGCGCTTGACCGCGTTAGCCTGCGACTCGTCCTCGGCGGTGAACTTGCTCACCGCCTGGATGGTCGCGGTCACCAGCACGTTGTCGATCACCGAGACCAGCCCGATGACGAGCAGGTAGTTCCCCCAGAGCACCTCGGAGTGCAGCATTCGCGGGAGGATGAAGTAGATGGCGTAGCCCGCCACCATGAAGTAGAGCTTGGCGAAGGCGATGAAGACGACACCCCGCCCGGCGGTCACGGTCGCGTCAGACATGGTGCGGTCTGCTTAGACCGGTTGCGAGACGGAGTCAATTGCTCCCGTAGGGGAAGGGCGTGGGCGAAGGCGCGCAGCGCCGAGGGAGGGAGGAGCGGCGGTCAGTCGACCCGGAGAGCTGCCTTTACGCGGGCGCGCCGCCGTGACACCATGCGCGCCGATGTCCAGGCCGTCTGTCCTCCTCTTCGACATCGACGACACCCTGATCAACACCTGCGGCGCGGGGCTGCGAGCGCTGGAGCGGGCGCTCGAGCGTTGCTGCGGAGCCGGGCCGTGGCTCGAGTTCCACGTCGGCGGCATGACCGACCGGGGCATCGTACGCGAGACGCTCGGCCAGCGTGGCCGCCCGGCCGACGAGGCGACCATCGACGCGGTGCTGGAGGCGTACCTCGAGGAGCTCGCCATCGAGGTCGCCACCGCCCCGGGCTACGTGGTCAACCCGGGCGTGGAGGCGCTGCTCGAGCGCGCCGCCCTCGATCCCTCGCGCTGGGCGCTCGGCCTCGGGACGGGCAACATCGCGCGCGGCGCCGAGATCAAGCTGGCCCGGGTCGGCCTCTGGGCGCGCTTTGCCTTCGGCGGGTTCGGGAGCGATCACGAGGACCGCCCCGAGCTGCTCCGCGCCGGCGCGTGGCGCGGGGCCGAGCGGCTCGGCCATTCGCTGGAGCGCTGCCGGGTCGTGATCATCGGTGACACCCCCCGCGACGTGGCCGCCGCCCTGGCCATCGGCGCGAGCTGCGTCGGCGTGGCGACGGGCCGCTACGGCGCCCTGGAGCTGCTGGCGAGCGGGGCGGACGCGGCCTTCGCGGATCTCGCCTGCGCAGGGGCCGCCCTGGCGGTCCTCGGCTGAGGCAACAACAACTCAGAGGAGCAGCGCTCACTCCTCGGCGCGCACCGAGAGCAGCGGCTCGCTGGTCCGCTCGCTGCGGCAGCGCGGGCAGCGCGAGGGCGCGGTGAAGCGTCGCTCGCGCCTCAGCACGTGACCGCAGGCCTCGCACTCCGAGTCGCCCACCACCAGCCGCCCCCCCAGCGACCGCTGGATGTGGCCGAGGTCCTCGATGATCTCCGCCATGCGGACGCCGAGCGCGCCGGCCAGCTCGCGGACCGTGGCAGGGCGCGTGGTGAGGATCCGGGTGATCTGCTGGCGCCGCGTCCCCATCAGGGCCGTCGCGCCTCGAGGACCCGGTCGCTGACGCAGAAGCGGTTGCTGCTCAGGTGGTGGAGCAGCGAGAGACCGGCGTCGAAGGTCCAGCCACCGTCGCGAAAGTGCCGGCTCGCCGCGCGCGCGGCCACCACCCGCGCGATGACCAGCCCGCAGCCCTCGACGTCCACGATCCGCTCGACCCGACACTCCAGGCTGGCGACCGCCTCGGCGACCAGCGGCGCGCGGATCTGCGCGGCCGCCTCGCGGTGGAGGCCGAAGCGGGCGAACTTGTCCGCGACCTCGGCGCCGCTCGTCTTGCCGCAGCCATAGACGGCGTCGAGGATCGACGCGTCGGGCACGTTGAGGCCGAGCTCGCCGCTCCGCTCGAGCAGCGGCCAGGAGAAGTGGTCTCGCGAGCTGAGGACGCAGGCGACCGGTGGGTCGTCGCAGAGCGGCATGTTCCAGGCCACCGGGAAGAGGTTGTCGCGCTGACCGTCGCTGACGCTGACCAGCACCACCCCGCCCGGGTTGAGCAGGTGGTAGGCGTGGGCGAGCTCGACCGGGAGCTTCTCCATGGGCACCTCCGCGCAGAGCATACCAGCCTCGGTTGATGCCGCCACTCACCTGTCGCCGGCGCAGGGAGCGGCTATACTCTGCCAGATCGGCTGTCCGACTGCCGCCTGCGGGCGGCCGCCGGGGCTCAACCAGCGCTGCGGCTCACCGGCTCAGGTGAGGAGAGGAGGAGGACGATGCGATATGCGATCAAGCGTGGCTCCTTTGGTCCCTTGCTGGCGCTCTTCGGCGCGACCCAGGATCGGGCGTTCGTCGAGGTGGAGCCCGAGCGCGTCCGCCTGTGTTTTGGCCTCGTCGACGAGACCATCCCGCGCGCCGAGATCGCCGACGCGGCGCCCGCGAGCTGGCCAGTCTGGGCAGGCATCGGCTGGCGGATCGCGACCCGCAAGCGCCTGGGGCTGATCGGCTCCCTGCAGGGCGTCGTCGAGCTGACCCTGCGCGCTCCGCGACGCTTCACGCTGCCGTGGTTCTGGCCGATGCGGTTCCAGCGCGTCGACGTCTCGCTCGAGGACCCCGACGCGTTCCTGCGCGAGCTCCAGGCTCAGCCCGCCTGAGCGCGGGGGCAGCTCACCCAGGGCGCGGACCTCCATCCGCCTCGCGCCTCACGCCTCACGCTTCACGCCTCACGCCGCGCTCCCAGCGCCTCGACCGCCTCGCGGAAGCCGTGGACGGTCCCGACGTCGACGTAGGTCCGGCCCGCGCGCACCGCGCTCGCGTGGCCTCCCCGCGCCAGGAACGCGTTGACCAGGGTGCCGAAGTACTCGTCCCGCCGGTCGCGCTCGCACCAGACCTGGTGCAGCCGGTGCAGCACGCTCCCGGGCAGCGTGAACGCGCCCCAGATCCAGCGGGTGGCCGGCGACGGCCGCTTGACCTGGATCTCGAGCACCTGGCCGTGCTCGTCGGTGACCACCGCGTCGAAGTGCTGCGGCTGCGAGGTGGGGAAGAGGAGGAGCGAGAGCTCCCCGTCCGGCAAGGCGCAGAGTCCGTCCTCGGGGAACCAGATGGTGTCGGGCAAGCCCACGGCGACCCGCTCGTCCTCGCCCACCAGCGGCAGCGCGTTGAAGATGGCGTCGCAGAGCCCCGCCGGCCGCGCCTGCACGACGTAGCAGGTGCTGGCCTGGCCGATCGCGCCGCCGTAGTACTCCATGATGTCTGACTTGCCGGGTGAGATGACGAAGCAGAGCTTGGTCACCCCCGCGATCAGCATCCGCTCGACGAGGTACTCGCTGACCGCCCGGGGCCGCTCGATCCCGCCGTCGACGCGGCTGCCGACCGGCAGCAGCTCCTTGGAGAAGGCGAGCGGCTGGATGCGGCTCCCCGAGCCCGCGGCCGGGATGATCCCCCACATCTCAGCGCTCTCCTCCTGGCGCAGCAACCGCCGCCGGGTCCGAGGCGCCGACCAGCGCCTCGAGCTCACGGGCGCGGTGGTCGGAGGTGTGCTCGTCGAGGACGCGCTCGCGCGCGCGTCGCGCCAGCCGCGCCAGCTCCGCGTCCGCGAGGGCGAGGGCCTGCAGCGCGTCCTTCGTCTCGCGCGCGACGAGGAGCTCCAGGCCCGGCGTGAAGAACTCCTCCAGGCCCGGCCAGCAGTCGCTCAGGATCGGTGCGCCGCAGGCGGCCGCCTCGAAGAGCCTCCCCGACGGACAGTAGCCGAGCTCGGCCATCGCCTGCCGCGTGATGTTGAGGGTCAGCCGCGCGGAGCTGTAGAACGCCGGGTGGCGAGGCGGGGGGACGTGACGGACGAAGTAGAGGTTCGACGCCCAGGGGAAGTCGACCGGGTAGAGCGCGCCGCCGATGAGGAAGCGCAGATCCGGCCGGCGCCGCGCCGGCTCCAGGAGGAGGGTCTCCAGCACGGCCTGACGGTCGGCAGCCCAGGTGCCCAGGTAGGAGAGGTCTGCGCGGTACTCCTCGACGGGCGGGGCGGCGCGGTGCTGCGCCGGATCCACGCAGCCGTAGAGCGGGGCCGTGCGCCTCGCGCCGAGGCGAGCTCTCAGCTCGCAGAGCGCGGCGCCGCCGGTGTAGCTGAGCACGAGGTCGAAGTCACGCAGGCCACGCGGCCCCACGTAGCTCACCGCCCCGGCGCCCTTCAGCTGCGCCAGCGTCACCGGCGTGTCCATGTCGTAGAAGACCCGGAGCGGCCCGTCAGCCTCGCAGACGAGCGCGGTGGCGGCCAGCGCGTCGGGGCAGTACGAGGTGACCACCGCGAGGTCGGAGTCCATCACCTCGCGGCGCGCGCGCGGGCAGACCTCGTCCCAGTCGTCGTAGAGCTGGAGCCCGCCGCCGGGGAGCTCGTGGTAGTCGCGGGTCGTGGCGTAGTAGGGCACGTCGCGCTCGAAGAACACCACGTGGTGACCGCGGCGGGCCAGCGCGGCGCAGAGGCCCCGCCAGATGGACGCGTGCCCGTTGCCCCACGACGACGTGATGGTCAGGCCGAAGATCGTCAGCTTCATCACGCCCCCGTCAGACCGCGTACCGGCGGGTCATGGCCGCGCAGAAGTCGGCGTACCAGCGCGGGTCGCGAGGCGGGCTCGTGTGGTGGGGGGTGACGCCGAGCGACTCCGGCGTGAAGCAGTAGGTCAGGGTCACCTCGAACGGCTCGAGCGCGCGCATCTGCCGGTCGAACCAGCGGAGCGCGTCCGGGCGCAGGCTGTCTGCCCAGCTGAGCCCCGTGCGCAGGTGGCGAACGCCGAGGCGACGCAGCCAGGTCACCGCGTCGTCGAGGCGATGGTCCTCGAAGTGGAACCACTGGCAGATGCCGAGCCAGGGTGTGTACTCGTGGAACCGGGAGAGCGCCAGCTTGGAGGTGCCGTCCTCGCGCAGGAGCCCCATGTAGAAGTGCCGGTAGTACGACGAGCCCTCGGCCTCGCGGTGCCGTGTGGTGGCCGGCCAGGCACGCGGCAGATCGTAGAGGCTGTACCAGTGGATGCGATCGGCGCGCCCGCGGAGGAGCTCGGCGCTCCTCCGCAGCCCGAAGTCCTGCACCTCCTCGGCGCCGAAGCTAAACACTCTCACGTTGGCACGTAGCCAACCGGTTGACACGTGATCCCAAGAGGATCAGAGTGGGCCGATCTCTCCGACCACGGAGGTGATCGTGCCCCGAGCGAAGACCGGCGAAGCGATCAG
>JAKLHH010000458.1 GCA_022710245.1 Myxococcota bacterium | reverse complement strand
CTGCGAGCTCGGCGAGGTGATGGCCTGCGGCGTCCTCGCCGTCGCGTATCACCGAGGGTACGGCGTCGAGGTCGACCTGGCTCGCGCCGAGGCGCTCTACCGGAGGGCCTGCGAGGGCCGCTACCGGGCAGCCTGCTCCGGGCTCGGCCAGCTCCTCGGCGAGAGCGGGCGAAGAGAATAGGGCCGCCCCTGCCCTCGACGGCGCCGCGAACCCCCGAGCCCGGCTGGCGGCGGTCGAAGGGATGAGTCATGCTGGCGGCGAGCCAGCACGCACGAGGAGCGCACGATGACGACCGACGGCCGCAGCACCGAGCGACGCGCCGTTCGCGTTGGGGACGCCGAGCTCGAGATCTTCCTCGCCGAGGGACCCGGCGTCGACCGCTGGGTCTGCGCCGCGCACCCCGCGGCCGTCTACGGCGCCGAGACCGCCGCGCTCCTCGCGGAGACCGCGGCCGCGTCGGCGGTCTGTGTGAACCCGCGGGGCCTCGGCGGCTCGTCACCCGCAGCCCGCGTCGCGCCGGAGCAGATGGTCGACGACCTCGAGGCGCTGCGAGGGGCGCTCGGCCTCCCGCCCTGGGCCTTCTGGGGGATGTCGGGAGGCGGCTGGCTGGCGCAGCTCTACGCCCGACGGCACCCGGGGGCGCTCTCCGGGATCATCGTCGAGAGCGCGTGCCGCTGCTTCCGCGAGCGGCTCGCCGACCCGGCCTGCGCGCTGAGCCCGTTCTTCCCCGCCTGGCGCGAGGCGCTCCTCGCGCGGGGCCTGCTCGACGAGCAGAGCCACCGCGAGCCCGGCAGCGCCGAGGACGCCGAGTGGCTGGAGGTGGAGCGGCTGGGGCAGGTGCTGCGCTGGCGCGGCGGCCCCGCGCTGCTGGTCGCGCCGATGCCCCTGGACGCGCCGATGAGGCGGGCGCTCCCGACGCTCTGGAGCTTCGACTCCCGCGCGTGGCTCGCGTCGCTGCGGCTCCCGGCGCTGGTGATCGCGGGCAGCGCCGACCCCATCCTCCCGGTCGCGCACGCGCACGCCGTGCACGAGTCGATCTCCGGCTCGATCTTCGAGCTCGCCGACGGCGGCGGGCACGTGCCGAGCACCGAGCGGCGGCCGGGGCTGTGGGCGACGATCCGGGGCTTCGTCGCCGAGCTCTGACACGGAGCTCTGGCGCGCCGCGAGCTGGCGCGAGGAAGGAAGCGCGCTTGCCCTGGATCACGTGGCGGCCATCCTGGCCGAGTCGATCAAGGTCAGTGAGCTGAGCTGAGAGCGGCTCGCGCGAGGTCAGCGGAGGAAACGCCAGCCCCAGAAGGCGAGGCTCGCGGCGGCAGCGACGAGCCAGCTCACCCCCATCAGCAGGAACCCCGGAGCCATCGCGAGCACGCGCCGAAGCTCCTCGGCCGTGAGGTTGCTGATGCGGACCGGCTCATCGCCGCCCCCCAGCTTGACCCGCTTCCGGGCCGCGCTGGCGCGGTAGCCCTCGGGGCGGTCGGCGATCTGGTCCTCGACCGCCTCGACGCGGCCAGCGACGTGCAGCTCGTCGCCGGCCTCGATCGTCAACTCCTCCACCTCCAGGTACGCGGACGGCGGCGCCCGGAAGCAGCCAGGAGCGCGCAGCGCCGGGAGCTGCCCCTCGGTGTGCTCATCGTGACGCTGGACGTGCCGGCTGAGGAGCTGCACGTTCGCCAGCCGGAGCTCCGCGCTCCCCGTGTCGTCCTCGAGCTCGATCACGTCGCCCAGGAAGAGCGGCTCCAGCTTCCGCTCGTTGAACCCCTTCTCGTGAGAGGGCGTGCTGGTCCCGCTGACCGAGGCGCAGACGACCGCGCGCCCCGAGACCGGAGCGGTGACGGTCGGCGTCGAGATCACCCGTCCCCGCAGCCTGACCCGCGCCCCGGCGGTGAGCTCGCTGATCCGTCGCGGTGGCAGGTCGTCAGCGCGGTGCAGCGAGGCCAGCCGTCGCTCGCGGCGGTTCGAGGAGAGCATGGCGAGGCCCGCGATGATCCCCACCAGCCCGCCGAGGAACGGGATCGCACAGAGCGCCACACCCGCGAGCATGACGAGCGCGATGAACCAAGGGCGCCGGCCGCCGTCGGCGCCGCTCACCGGGACTCCGCCAGGGCCGGTCACTCGCAGCTCCCAGCCATGGAGAGGGATGCCGCGATCGCGGCCAGGGAGATCAAGTAGTGGCGCACGGGCTGCCTCATCGTCCGGAAGGCCAGCAGAATACCACCGCGGTGGGGAGCCCGGCCAGGCAGCGCCTTCGCCCTAACTCCGCTTCAAGGGCCAGGTGCCGTCGAGACCACTGCGCCCGTTGGGCGAAGAGCCAGCACGCTCGGCTGCGCAGAAACCCAGGGCGACGGCGCGTGGGGCGCCGCGGGAGGGGCAAGGGCCCCGCCCCTCGTCGCCCGCAGCGGGCACCGACGGTGGTGGTCCGCACGGCGCCCGCCCGCGAGGACGCGAGGGGTGGGGAGGGGCCCGCGAGCGGGGGTCCCCGCGCGACGTCGCCGTTGAATACGGCGCATACCTTGAAGCGGAGTTTGGGTTCGCCCGCTCCCTCCGCATGAAGGGCAAATTGTCGCTCCCCGCGGGCTCGCGTATCCTCGAGCCTCCACCACGAGTCAGCCGAGGAGGAGAGATGCAGAGGGCGCTCATCGTCATGGCCCTGGCCGTCCTGCTGCCCCAGGCAGCCGCGGCCAGGGGGACCTGGTCCGGCAAGGTCGTCGACCAGCTCAGCGGTCAGGGGATCGTCGGCGCGCGGGTCTGCGGCGGCGGTCCTGGCCGCGTCGACATCGTCTGCGGGAAGACCGGGGCGGTCGGCGTGTTCTCGATCAGCTATCCGGCGACCTACCACGAGAAGATCCACGCCCTCTACGTCAAGCCGCCCGAGCCCGCGAGGTACTACAACCAGGTGCGCCTGCGGCCGGCGCCCGGGCCGGTGATCGCGAAGCTGGTGCCGAAGTTCTTCACCCTCAAGGCGCAGGTGGTCAGCGCCGAGACCGGGCAGCCGGTCGCCGGCGCCGAGGTGAGCCTCGGCGAGCCGGGCGTGATCCAGAAGTCGCTGGTCACCGACGGCACCGGGATGGTCACCTTCGGCCTCGTGCGCGACTGGGAGGACCCCGGCGCGCAGTACAACACGCACGGCGTCGAGCCGGCGGAGATCCTCGCGCCGTGGAAGGCGGACAAGCCGCTCGTCAAGCGGGCCCTGGGCCTGAGGGTCACCGCGAAGGGCTACGCGACGGTCCATCCCGTCTACGAGAAGGGCAAGGCGATCGTCCCGATCCCGCGGACCGCGTCCGCCAGCGAGGCGGTCTACACGCTGGTGAAGATCCGCCTGCCCAGGGCGGGCGTCGCCAAGCTGCCGCCGCTGAGCGAGCTCCTCAGCGCCACCGTGCACGGAGCGCCGTAGCCCGGGCGCGGGGCCCGTCTCTACCTGGCCGGCCTCGAGCTGTACCCCACCGAGAAGAACACGCTGCGCGGCGCGGTCGGGATGCCGAGCGACTCCTGATGGTCGGAGCCGGTCAGGTTGGTGGCCCAGAGCGAGGCGCTGAGCCCGCTCCAGAGCTCCGCCTGCAGCGACGCGTCGAGCGTGAGGAAGCGCTGCACCGGGATCCCGATCTCGTCGAGCTGCTCGCCGACGTAGCGGACGCGGAGGAGCGCGCCGAACCGCCCGTGGCGGCCAAGGAGCACGGCGTTGAGCTTGGACTCCGGCGCGTAGGGCAGCCGCGCGCCCTGCTCGTCGGTGGCTCGCTGGAAGGAGTAGTTGACCGAGAGCTTGAGGTCGGGCTTCTTCAGCAGGTCGAGCTCTGCCTCGGCCTCGAAGCCGATCACCCGGGCCTGCTTCAGGTTGACGAAGGTGGCCGTGTCCGCGCCCGTGGCGCGGAAGCTGATCAGATCCCGCGCCATGCTGTAGAAGAACGTGCCGCCGAGGCGCACCCCGATCGGCTTCACCAGGCTCCAGGAGACGCCCCCCTCGAGGTTGGTGATCCACTCGGTCTTTAGCGCGGGGTTCCCCGAGACCGAGTAGCGGCCGCGCTGGTCGAGGACGTAGAGCTCGGCCAGCGACGGGTTGCGGAAGGCGCGGGCCACCGAGGCCTTCAGCGCCAGGCGCTCGAGCGGTGAGATGACCAGACCTCCTCGCGGCGTGAAGGCGCCGCTCGCCAGGCTGTCGTGGTCGTAGCGGACCCCGGCGGTGAGCGAGAGCCAGCGCACCGGGTGGAGCTCGTCCTCCGCGTAGACCGCGCCCTGGTACTGGACGACGTCGGTCCCGCTCGGGGTGACCATGATCTGCGAGGCAGCCTCGTAGCGACGGAGTTCGCCGCCGAGCACCGCGGAGTTGATCTTCCTCCAGGCGTGGCTGACGTTGACGTCGACGCCGCTGGTGCGCCGGTTGCTGTCCAGGGTCACGGCGCGCGGCTGCGTCAGGAAGGGGGCGGTCGGGAAGATCTTGAAGGTGGTCCGCCACTCGTTGTGGTAGGCGCTGGCGGAGAGACGCAGCCCCGCCCCCAGCGGCTGGTCGAGGCGCAGCGCGGCCGAGCCGCGCCGGACGTACTCGCGGTCGTTCGGCTGGAAGTGACACTGCCCGCACGAGGAGGGCGTGGCCGGGTACTTGATCCCCTGACCGTAGGGGCTGCTCGAGTTGTGGCAGGTGGTGCAGGCGAGTACCTTCCCCTGGCCGTCGGTGGTGAGCGTCCCCGGCATGCCGCGCTCGCCGTCGACGAAGCGGCCCTCGAGCCGCAGCCCCTTCCACTGCACGTGCCCTCCCACGGCGACGCTGCGCAGGTCGTCGTTCTTCATGCTGACGTTCTGGTCGCCGACGATCCGCGAGAGCGCCGGGAAGCTGCCCTCGGTGCGCAGGAACTCGAGCGAGGCGCCGACCTGGAGCGGACCGAGCTTGCGGTTCGCCCCGCCCATGGCGCGCACGGTCAGGCCGCTCCCTGCCAGCGTGCTCAGCTCCACGTGCTGCGGGTCGTCCTTGCTCGAGGTGATCACGTTGATCACGCCGCTGAAGGCGTTGGCGCCGTAGAGGGTGGAGCCGGGGCCGCGGATCACCTCCAGGCGCTCGATGTCGCCCACCGGCATGAAGTGCCCCGCGCTGAGCTCGCCGGTGAAGGGGTCGTTGTGCGGGAGGCCGTTCCAGAGGAGGAGCAGGCGCGAGTTGAGGGCGGTGCCGCCGAGCCCGCGCACGCCCACGTAGAGGCGCTGCATCTTGCCCCAGCGCACGTCCATGCCGGGGAGCACCGAGAGCAGCTCGCCGAGGTAGAAGTAGGGGAGGAGCTGCAGCTCGTCGCGGGTGAGCACCGAGATGGTGCTGACGGTCGCCGAGACGGTCTGCTCGCGCTTGCCGCCGGTGGTGACCACCGGCTCGGCGAGGAGCTGCTCGAGCGAGAGCTGCTCGAAGTCGCCGATCTGCACCTCCTGGCCGGACTCGTCCTTGAAGACGATGCCGTCCTCGGTGACCTTCAGCAGCTCGACGTCTCCCTGCTTGACCTCTGGCTTGCTCTCCTGCTTGCTCTCCTGCCGGTCGGGCTCCTTGCCCTTGCCCTGCTGCGCGCTCGCCGGCGCTGCCATCAGCCACACCGCCGCCAGGGGAAGCAGCCAGGTCCTCATGGGTCCTCCTCGTCGCGGCATCTGCGGGTCACTGCGGCGGCAGCGGGACGTGGCCCGCCGGCCTGCTCTTGTGGCAGGTGCTGCCGCACTCGTCGAACTCGTCGGCGCCCGCCTCGGCGAGGCGCTCCGGGTGGATCGCCTCGTGGCAGGAGCCGCAGATGGCCCGGCTCGCGCGATCGTTGCTGCCGGGCTCCAGGTGACAGAGCGAGCAGTCGTTCTTGTGCTGGAGGTAGACCGGCGAGGGGAAGTGCAGGCGGTGCACGACCTCGGCGGCGGTGCCGTGCGGGCGGTTGTGACAGACGACGCAGGCGAACTCGTCCTTCGAGTGGTGTCGCATGCGCGCGAGCGAGCCCTCCTGCGCGTGGCAGACGGAGCAGTTGCCGGTGGTCTGCGTGTACTCGGTGCGTGTGTCCGTCCCCACCTGGAAGTCCTCCTGGAAGATGCGGTAGCTGCGCTCGCCGAGGTACTGGCGCTGGACCTTGAGGAAGATGGTGTAGGTGCCGGGCCGCGCGCCCTCCGGCAGGTCGAAGACGAGCTCCGGCCTGATCGGCTTCAGCCAGAGCTCGGGCTTGGCGAGCCCGCCCTGGGCGTCGCTGGTGGGCGGGAAGGCGCCGCTGATCAGCAGGTGACCGATCGCGGGCGTCGACGGGGTGAGGGTGAAGTTCTGCCGGATGGCGTCCTTCGGGCCGGCCACGTAGAGCGTGGTCGCGTTGATCCGGTGCTCGTTGAAGAAGCCGTGCCCCGAGGGGAGCGTCGGGCTCCGGAAGTAGAGCATCCCGGGGCAGTCAGCGCGCTCGCCGCCGCCGTCCCCCTGCCGGTAGAAG
>JAKLHH010000457.1 GCA_022710245.1 Myxococcota bacterium | reverse complement strand
AGTCGGCGCACCACCTCTTCCCGGTGCTGGCGCCGGCCGGGCTCCGCGACGCGGTCCTCGAGGGGCTCGGGGAGCGGGGGATCGGCTGCGCGGTGAACTATCGCTCGATCCACACGCTCACCTACTACCGCGAGCGCTTCGGCTTCCACCGCGACGCGTTCCCGCGCTCCGCCGCGCTCGGCGAGCGCGTGCTCTCGCTCCCGCTCTACGCGGGCCTCCCGCCCGCCGACGTCGACGTGGTGGTCGCGGCGCTCTTCGAGTCGCTGGAGGCGGCGCGTGCACGCTGAGGTCCAGGCGCCTCCCACGCCCGCGACCCAGGGCGCCGGCGCCATCCAGCACTCGGTCGTCATCCCCTTCTACAACGAGGAGGAGAACGTCGAGGAGCTGGTCTCACGCCTGACCGCGGTGATGGAGCGGATCGGCGGCGCCTTCGAGGTCGTCTGCGTCGACGACGGCAGCCGCGACGGGACGGCCGACCGGCTGCGCGCGCTCGCAGCGCGCGACGGGCGCGTCCGCTTCCTCCGCTTCGCGCGCAACTACGGCCAGGAGGCCGCCGTGCAGGCGGCGCTCCTCCACACGCGCGGCGCCTGGGTGATCCAGATGGACGGGGACCTGCAGAACCCGCCCGAGGAGGTCGCCGCGCTCCTCGCCAAGCGCGATGAGGGCTACGAGCTCGTCTGGGGGATCCGCCAGCACCGCCACGACCCGGCCCACAAGGTGGTCGCCTCGAAGCTGATGGTGAAGGTGATGCGGCGCCTGATGGGGATCGAGCTCCCCGAGGACGTCACCACCTTCCGCGTGATCAAGGGCGAGATCGCGCGCTTCATCGCCGGGCTCCCCGAGAAGCGGAAGTTCTTCAGCGCGCTCGCGGTCTGGTCGGGCGCGCGCTCCGCCTCGGTGCCGGTCGCCCACGACGCACGCACGCGCGGCGTCACCAAGTACAACCTCTGGAAGCGGATCGCCCACACCTTCGATCTGGTGGTGGGCTTCAGCACGCGGCCGCTCAGCCTGATCGGCGCCATCGGCGCCAGCATCGCCGCGCTGGGGATCGCCTTCGCGCTCTTCCGCATCGCGCAGAAGCTCTTCGGCGTCCCCGTCGAGATGGGCTGGACCAGCCTCATCTCGGCCGTGATCATCCTCGGCGGGCTGCAGCTCGTGGCGCTCTCCGTGATCGGCGAGTACGTCGCCCGCATCTTCATCCAGGCCCAGGACCGGCCGCTCTACCGGATCGCCGAGGACAGCGGCGTCGGCCGCGACCCCCCCGGCCCCGGGCCGACCGCGACCTGGAGCGGCGCCGCCCAGGTGAGCCCCGGAGGGGTACGGCAGTCGGGCGGGGCTGCCGCGACCAACATTGACGAGTGACCCGATGACCCACGATCCCCACGCGCCGCGCCTGCTCGTCGTCGGCTGCGGCTTCCCCCAGCTCGGCCTGCTCCGCTTCGCGCGCGCCCAGGGCCTCCACGTGATCGGCGCCGACGCCAACCCCGACGCGGTCGGCGTCCCCGTCTGTCACGAGTTCGTCCGCGCCTCCACCGGCTCGGCGCCCGAGGTGGTGGAGGCCGCGCGCTCCCGCGGCGCGCAGGCCATCACCAGCTGCGGCTCCGAGCTCGCGCTGACGACCATGGTCGCCGCCGCCCACGAGCTCGGGCTGCGCTGCTACACCGATCCCGAGCGCCTCCTCCGCTGCCAGTACAAGGACCTGATGCGCGAGGCCTACCGCGCCGGCGGCGCGCCCACGCCGCGCTTCGTGGTCATCCACGCGGCCTCCGCGGCCGCGGCCGCCGCGCGTGAGGTCGGCCTGCCGCTGGTCGTCAAGCCCGCGCGAGGCTGGGGCCAGCGCGGGGTCTCGGTGGTGGAGCGCGCCGAGGAGCTCGAGCCGGCCGCGGTGCGTGCGCTCGGGGCCGCCGCGGCCGCCGGCGCGAAGCCCATCGCGCTCGTCGAGGAGTTCGCGCCAGGCGAGGAGTTCAGCGTCGACGCCTTCACCACGCGCGGCGAGACGCAGGTCCTCGCGGTCACCCACCGCATCATCACCCACTACCCCGACCCGCCCGGGATCACCTTCGCCGAGGTGCACCCGAGCGGGCTCGCGCAGGGCGAGGAGGCCAAGGTGATCGCGGCGGCGGTGGCCGGGCTGCGCGCGCTCGGCGTCGAGCTCGGGCCGAGCTACACGCAGGTCCGCAGCGTCGCCCGCGGCGCCTTCCTGGTCGAGACCGCGCACCGCATGGGCGGCGGGCTCGACCCCGAGGCCGCCTTCCTCGCCTCGGGCGTCAGCCTCTACCGGCGCCTCCTCGGCGTCGCGCTCGGTCGCGAGGACTGGCTCACCGCCGGGCCCGAGGCGCCGCGCCACGGCGGCGCCATCGGCCGCTTCCTGATCGGGGTGCCCGGCCCGGTCCGCGCCATCAGCGGACTCGAGGAGGCACGCCGTCAGCCCGGGGTCGTCGACGCGCAGGTCTACGTCCGGGTCGGCGAGCAGGTCCACCCGCTCACCGACGGGTCCAAGCGCGTGGGTCACGTCCTCGCCACGGGTGGAGACCGCGCCGAGGCCGAGGCGAACGCCGAGCGCGCCGCTGCCCTGATCTCCATCGACACCGGAGCCTCCGCGTGAGCCTGGCCGCGCGCTTCCTCAAGCTCGCTCGCGACCGCGCGCACAAGCACGGGCTCTACGACAGCCCCGGCTACTGGGACGAGCGCGTCGAGGCGGGCCAGGGCCTGGCGCAGTGCATCTGGCCGAGCAACGTCTACAACGCCCTCTGGCACGCGCGGCAGATGGCGATCGCCGACGCGGCGCTCGACGTGCGCGGCCAGCGGGTGCTCGACCTCGGCTGCGGCACCGGGCGCGCGTGCCTGCACCTCGCTCGGCGCGGAGCGCAGCACGTCACCGGCCTCGACTTCGCCCCGCGCGCGGTCGTGGCCGCGCGGGAAGCGGCCGCGGCCGCGGGCCTGCCGCTCGACGCCCGCGTCTACGACGTCCTCGAGCCGCCTCCGGCCGAGCTGGCCGGCGGCTTCGATCAGCTCCTCTCCGTCGGCTGCCTGGGGATGGCCTGCGACAGCCACGAGAAGCTGCGCCAGGCCCTCACCCACGCGGCGGCCTTCGTCCGTCCGGACGGCCGCCTCCTCTTCATGGAGCCGCTGCACCGCAGCCGTCTCCTGCGGCGGCTGCTGCGGATCTCCGTCGAGGAGTGGTGCGAGGTCGCGGCCGACGTGGGTCTCGACCACCTGCGCCACGGCGGCATGGGCTTCGTCCCGCTCCGCTACGCCCTCTCGCACGTCGACTGGCCGGCGCCGCTCGCGCGCCCGCTCTTCGCCGCCGGTGAGGCGCTCCTCGACGCGAGCCCGCTCCTGCTGCGGGCCGCGGACTACAAGTGGCTGCTCTTCCGCCGGCGCGAGGTCTCATGAGCGCGGCTGGCTGCCCGCTCTGCGGGAGCCCGGCCCCGCGCTGCCACCGCTGTGGCCTGCAGGCGGGCGCCGAGGGGATCTGGCACGGCGACGGGGCCCCCGTCGCCATCAACTACTCCCCCGAGGCGAGCCGCGACTGCGCGGAGCTCGAGGTGGGCAGCTTCTGGTTCGCGCACCGCAACCGCGTCCTCCTCGCCACCCTGCGGCGCTGGCCGCCCGGCGGCCCGGTCATCGACCTGGGCGGCGGGAACGGGTTCGTCGCTCGCGCGCTGGAGGCGGCCGGCCACGGGGCGGTCCTCGTCGAGCCGAGCCTGGACGGCTGCCGGACCGCCCGCGCGCGCGGGCTCGAGCGGGTGGTCCACGCCGCGCTCGAACAGCTCGCCACCCCCGCGGCCACCCTCCACGCCATCGCGCTCCTCGACGTGCTCGAGCACGTGAGCGAGCCGCTCCCCTTCCTCGCGCGCCTCCGCGAGCTGCTGGTGCCGGGCGGCCGCCTCTACCTCACCGTGCCCGCGCACCAGCTTCTCTGGAGCGAGGCCGACGTGCAGGCCGGACACCAGCGCCGCTACACCCTCTCCACGCTCGAGCGCGAGCTCGGCGCCGCCGGGCTCACGCGCGAGTACGCCAGCTACTACTTCGCGCCGCTCGCGCTGCCGCTCCTGGTGGGACGCCGCCTCCTCCGCGCGCGCTGCAACGCCGGCCCGGCGCACGCGCCTCGGCCCCTGGTCCGCCAGCTGATCGAGCTCCCGCTGCGGCTCGAGGAGCAGGCTCTGGCGCACGTTCGCCTCCCCTTCGGCGCCTCGATCGTCGCGGTCCACGCCAGGCCCGCATGAGCGCCCCGGTCCCGGCGACGAGCGATGCCTCGGCCCCCCCGCCCGCCGGCCGCCTCGCGCGAGCTCGCCAGCTGTGGGCGGCCTGGCCCGGCACGCTGCTCCGAGCGCTGATCGCCGTCGCCCCCATCCTCTGGCTGGTCCGCCGCGTCCACCTCGAGGAGATCACGCGCAGCCTGCGCCTCGTCAGCGCGCGCGACTGGCTCGCCGCACTCGCGCTCACGCTCGGCGCCCTCGTCGTCGCCGCCTGGCGCTGGCGCCTCCTGCTCCGCGGCTACGGGGCGCAGCGACCGCCGGGGATCCTCGCGCTCACGCGCCACACCCTGGTCGGCTGGTACTACAGCCTCCTCCCCAGCGGCCTCGCCGGCGAGGTCGCGCGCGGCTATCGCGTGCAGGGCTCGCTGGCCAGCCCCGGCCGCTCGTACCTGGTCGTGGTCGTCGACCGGCTCCTTGGCCTCCTCGGGCTCCTCCTCCTCGCGGCGGTGGCGCTCGCCGCCGCGCCCGCCGCCGGGCGCTCCACGGTGAGCGCGGCGCTCGAGCTCGGCCTCCTCGGCGCGCTCGGCCTCGGGCTCCTCCTCCTCGGCTTGCCGTGGATCCTCGGCCCCACCGCGACCCGCCGCGGCTGGCGCGCGCGCGTGGCGAGGCTGCCGCTCCTCGGGCGCGTCCTCGGCTGGCTGCCCCCCACCTCGGCCGGCGCGGTGCTCGCCGCGCTCGGGCTCTCCATCGCGAACCAGCTCCTCACCGTGCTCGCCATCGCGCTCCTCGCGCGGCCGCTCTCGCCGCTCGCGACGCTGCTCGCCTGCGGGCGCGCGGTGCCGCTGATCCTGCTCCTCATCTACGTGCCGCTGACGCCGGCGGGCATCGGCCAGCGCGAGCTGCTCTTCGCGACCTTCTTCGGGCTGGTGGGCGTCCCGGCGCCGGCCGCGGTGGCGATGGCCTGGCTCAACTTCTCGATCTCGATCGCCATCGCGCTCCTCGGGGCGGGCTGCCGGCTCGGGGAGCTTGCCCTTCATCGCGGAGCGACCGAAAAAGGCGAGCAGCGCAAGGTGATCGCGTCCCGGCGGCGTTGATCTGCCCTCAGAGCCCCGAGGTGAGCAGCTCGGCCGCGCGCTCGGCGGCCCGTGCCGCCAGCCGCTGCAGCGAGCTCCTCCGCGACCGCTCCGAGGCTGTGGCGCCGGCCGGGCTGAGGGCCCAGAGCTCGTCCACCTCGAGGATCCCGCTCCGCCAGAGCGTGGCGTCGGCGCGATCGGCGAGCCGTAGCTCGAGGCGCAGCCGCAGCACCCGCCCCGCGACCCGGCTCAGCGTCGGGTCGAGCGGCGAGTCGGCGGTCTCCAGCGCGACCAGGCGCGTGCTCAGCACTCCGCGACCGCCGCGGGCCGCCGAGGCCGCGATCCCGGCGCGCCCCAGCTGCCGCACCAGCTCGACGGCGAGGATCCGCGCGAGCTCGGGCTCGCCGGTCGCGCCTGGCTCGGGGACGGCCACCTGCACGCTCTTCAGGCCACCGGGTAGCGTGCCCGCGACGGGGCGATAGCCGCAGCCGATGAGCGAGGTGAGGAGCGCGAGGGAGACGAACCGCGCGCTCAAGGGAGCAGGGTGATCGCGACGACGGCGTCGAGGAGCGTGCCCTGCGTCGGGGACAGGGTGCCCTTCCACACCTCGGCCGGGTTCCCGGCGGTGCGGACGCAGAGCCTGCCGGCGCCGCCCCCGCCGCCGCCGGTGCCGACCAGAGTCGCGCCCTCGCCGTTCGAGCCGTTCGCCGTGGTCGCCGCGCTGCCCAGGCCGCCCGAGCCGGCCGCGGAGAGGATCTTCCCGCCGGAGCCGCCGGCTGCGGCGATGCTGTCGCCACGCCCGTCCTCGCCGTCCTCGCCACCGGCCAGGGTCTGGCCACCGCCGCCACCGCCCCCGCCGTTGGCGGCGATCGTCCCATCGATGACGACGTTGAGCGCCTCGATCAGGACGCGCCCGCCGGAGCCGCCCCCGCCGCCGCCCGCGCTCGTCGCGTTGGTGCCTGCACCGCGGCCGCCACCGACGGTGATGACGCCGCCCTTGCCCATCGTGAGCTTGCCCACCGCGGTGAGCTGGACCGCGCCGCCCCCGCCGCCGCCCCAGCCAGCCCCGGCGCCCCAGAGCAGGCTGCCACCGCCGCCGCCGCCGCTGCCTCCGACCAGCGCCTCCGCGCACGCGGCGTAGAA
>JAKLHH010000456.1 GCA_022710245.1 Myxococcota bacterium | reverse complement strand
CTCGGACCTGCACCTCGACTGCCAGCACCCGCAGGTCCCGCCGCTCGGCCGCCACTTCGCGCGGGCGATCGAGGGGCTCGCCTTCGACCTCTGTGTCATCACCGGCGACTTCCGCTTCCGCAGCCACGGGGACTACCTGCGCGTCGCGGACGAGGTGGCGGCGCTCGCCCCGGCGCTGCGCTGCGAGCTCGGGGTCTACGGCGTCCTCGGCAACCACGACGTGATCGAGCTGGTCCCCTACCTGGAGCGCGCGGGCGTGCGGGTGCTGCTCAACGAGGCGGTGCCGCTCCGTCGTGGGGGCGACGAGCTCTGGCTCGTCGGCCTCGACGACCCGCACTTCTTCGGCACGCATGACCTCTCGAGCGCGCTCGCCTCGGTGCCGGCGGAGGCGCTCCGCCTCGCGCTGGTCCACTCGCCGGAGCTCGCCGAGGAGCTGGCGCGGGCCGGGATCGCGCTCTACCTGACGGGCCACACCCACGCTGGCCAGCTCTGCCTGCCGGGTGGGATCACCCTCTACTCCGACGCGCGCTGCCCGCGGGGGCTGACCAAGGGGCGCTGGCGCCTCGGCGCCATGCAGGGCTACACCTCGGCGGGGCTCGGCTTCTCGGGGCTGCCGGCGCGCCTGCACTGCCCGCCGGAGCTCGCGCTGCACGAGCTGCGCGCCGGGTAGCGATCAGCGCTCGAGCCCGACCGCCCGCCGCTCTGCCCGATCGTGTGACCTGTCGGCTACCGGCACCCCTGTGCCTTCTGACTCTGGTCGTGCGAGCAGGAGCTTGGCCCGGACGGCTTGCAGCTGATGAAGACCCCCTGCACGCCGCAGCCGGGCACCGAGCCCTGCCAGCCGCTACCCTCACAGCTCGCGCCCAGCCGGACGCAGCTGACGAGCGTGCTCACCTCCTTGTCCTCCAGCTGGTCGCAGTTGTAGTCAAAGCTCCCCTTCTTCGTGGCCGTCGAGAAGAAGGCGGTCTGTTTCGGGTAGACGTTCGGCTCGGCGTCGTCGCAGTCACCCGCGCAGGTGGTGACACTGTCCTGGTCCGCGTCGACGCAGCAAGCGCCAGCGGCGCAGCCGAGCAGGCAAGCGGTGGTCTTCTTCAGGCCGTCCGCGCTGCACTCGACGAGGCTGCTGCCGCTGCAGACCGCCGCGGCAGCGATCGCGCACTCGTTGCATCGGCCAGCGGCTGAGTTGCAGACGAACGGCTGGCAGTCTTCCTTGACGACCTCGCCCCCGGAGGTACTGCAGCGCTGGAGCACGCTCCCCTGACAGCCCAGGAAGGCGTTCGGCGAGCAGGTGCCCTTCTCGAGCCGCACGTCGACGGCCGGTCCCGGCTCGCGCCCCGCGTCACGGGGCGCATCGAGGCCGCCGTCCCGAGACCGCCCCAGCCAGACCTCGGCGGACACGCTGGCGGCTCGCTGCGGGACGAAGCCGGCCTCCGCTCTCGCCACGCTCACGCCGCGACGGAGCCCGTCGACGGTGACTGTCAGCCCCTGCCCCGCGAGCTCGTCCCCGAGCAGCAGCACCACCGACTGCGGATCGGCGAGCGAAGAGCTCGACGCGAGCTCTGGTCGCCGCGCGGAGGGGAAGCTGCGGGCCGGACCCCGCAGCCCGAGCTCCAGCTGGTCAATCGCCAGCGAGCCGTCGAGGTGGGCCACGACCAGGACCTGCGTCACGCTGCCGCTGCAGCCGGGGGCCAGGAGCGAGAGGAGGAGGAGGAAGGCTCGGTGCATCGCCGCGATCCTACCAGGCCATCCAGCGGTCAGGAAGCCGCCCCACCTCACCGCCATCGCCTGGCCCGCTAGTGGCAGCTCTGGATCTTGGAGGACGTCGTGGTGCCGCAGCCGGGCTGACCGCTGCCCTGCTTGTTGCACTTGCCCCAGACACCCGCCTGCCCGCACGCCGGGATCGTCCCCACCCAGCCGTCGCCCTGACAGCTCATCCCGACGTTGAGGCAGCTCACCAGCCCGGCGGCCTCCGGCTGCTCCACCCCGTCGCAGTTGTAGTCGAAGGTGCGGGTGCCCTTCGTGGACACGTTGAAGAAGGCGAGCTGGCCGGGGTGCGCGGCCGGATCGAGATCGTCGCAGTCGAGGCTGTTCGGCACATACCCTGCCGGTTGCACGCAGGCCTCCTGCTTCTGCGCTGCCCTGCCGTACCCATCGGCGTCGCTGTCGAGATAGTAGCTCTTCTTCACGCACCCGGCGCAGGCTCCGGCCACGCAGCCGCCGGGGCAGGCGGTCTTCACCAGCAGACCCTCGGCGCTGCAGCTCACCAGCTCGCTGCCCTGGCAGGTGCCCGCCGCGGCCGGGTCGCACTGGGAGCAGCGGCCGGCGGTGGCGTCACAGGTGTACGGGCTGCAGTCGACGGCCACCGTGCCGGTCCCCGCGCCGTCGCAGCGGAGCGCCTGCGTCCCGCTCGTGCAAGCGAGGAAGGCGCCGGGCGCACAGAGGGGGCGCCCGTCACCCGAGGCGCCATCGGCGCGAGCGTCGAGGAGCAGAGGCGGTGCTGGGCTCGCCTCCGTGCACGCCGCGAGCAGGCCCAGGGTGACGAGCGCGCCGCACCTCATCGCGCACCTCCACGCCCGCGGCGACGGAGCGCCGCGGTCAGCCCGAGCAGACCGAGCAGCCAGAGGCCGTCGCCGGCGCCCTGGCCGCTGGCCACGCAGCCGCAGCCCGAGTCGACCGGCGGCGGATTGCCCGGACGCTCGCCCGCGCGATCCGCGAGGCCCGCGTCACCCGTGGTACCCGCCTCCGGCGCGACGCCGCCGTCGTTCTTCGCGCTGGCCTCACCAGCGAGGGCGTCGGCCTTCACCGCGCTGTCGGCCTTCACCGCGCTGTCGGCCTTCACCGCGCTGTCGGCCTTCACCGCGCTGTCCACCTTCAGCGCGCTGTCCCCGAGCACCGGCAGGTCGGCCTTCGCGGAGTCCGGAAGCCCGAGGTCCGGCGAGGCAAGCGTGACCTTGTAGGTCTGCGAGGTGGCGTTGTTGTCCTCCTTGCTCTCCTGCACGACGCAGGCCGAGTCGGCCATCGCCCACGCGGTGTAGGTGCCCGGGCCCATGTTCGTCTGGCTCCAGGTCCTCGACTCGCAGCCACCCGCGGCCAGCGGGCCCACCGCGGCGGTGGTGTCCGCGGCGTCGAGGCAGGTCGCGGAGGGCGCGGCGGCGCGGTGCTGGTAGAGGCCGACCGTCGAGGCGGGGGCGGCGGCGGTGCCCTGGTTGCAGACCTTGACGGTGTAGGTCACCGTGGTGCCGTTCACGCTGACGCCGAGGCTGCTGATCACCAGGTCCGGCTGCTGCGGAGCGGCGACGCCGTACGCAGCCGCCGCCGAATTGTTGCTCTCGTTGAACTCCGCGACGGCGCAGCCCCGGTCCGCGAGGGTCCAGGCGGTGAAGGCGCCCGGCGCTGCGCCGGCGCGGACGTGCGTGACGCTGGCGCAGAGGCTGCCGCTGAGACCGCTCGACTGCGCGACGGTGCCGTCGGGGGTCGTGGCGCAGCTCGGCGCCGCGGCCCGGTCATAGTAGAAGCCCACCTCGAAGCTCGAGCCGATCGCGGTGCCGGCGTTGCAGACCATGGCTGTGTAGGTCACCGTGCTGCCGCTCGCGACCGCGGAGAAGCCACCGATGAACAGGTCCGGCAGCGTCGGCGAGATGGCGTACGAAGTGCCGCGGGCGTTGTTGCTCTCGTTGGACTCGGCCACCGTGCAGCCGCGGTCAGCGAGCACCCAGCCGGCATAGGTCCCGACCGGGACGGCGGTCCGCGTGGTGCTCAGGCTGACGCAGGTGCCTGCGGCGAGCCCCGGGATCGCAGGCCAGGCGTGGTCGGGGGTGATGGCGCAGTCGGGGCTGCTCGCGCGGTCATAGTAGAGGCCGAGGGTGAAGGGGATGCTCGAGCTGGCGCCCTGGTTGCAGACGGTGGCGGCGTAGGTGACCTGCGCGCCGGTGACCGTCGCGGTGAAGGCCGACACGTAATAGTCCGGCGGCGAGACCGTGTAGCTCTTCGAGCGCAGGTTATTGCTCTCATCGCTCTCGGCGACCGCGCAGGCCGCGTCGCCGAAGAACCACGCCGTGTAGGTGCCGGGGGGCGTCCCGGTCCTCACCTCGGTCAGCGTGGTGCAGGAGACGGTGGCGTCACCAGTCCAGGCAGGCAGGTCGAGGACGGACCAGGTGCGGTCGGCCGCGCCGGCGCTGCAGGCGGGGGACGAACCGTCGTACCACAGGCTGACCTGGAAGGGGCCGGTGCCGACCGAGCCGAGGTTGCAGACGTAGACCGAGTAGGTGACCGTGCTGCCGCTCACCGAGACCGCCGGCGCCGAGAGGCTGATATCGGGCCCGACGCTGTAGCTCCGCGAGGCCGCGTTGTTCGTCTCGTTCGGCTCGGTGATGACGCAGCCGCTGTCCACCAGCGCCCAGGCGAGGTAGGCCCCGGCCGGGACGTTGGTCCGTACGTGCTGCTGGGTCACCGTGGTGTTGCTGGCGAGGCCGTTGAAGGTCCAGCTCTGGCTGGCCGTGGCAGGACAGGTCGGCGCCCCAGGGAGATCGTAGTAGAGCGAGAGCTTGAAGGGCGTGCTCAGCGTCGCGCCGCTGTTGCGCACGGCGATCGTGTAGGTGACGGCGGCGCCGGTCACCGACGCGGTGACCGTGAGCACCTGCAGGTCGGCCATCACCGAATAGGCGGCGCTGCCGTTGTTGTTGGTCTCGTCTGTCTCGCTCACCTGGCAGTTGTAGTCGGCGCGCGACCAGGCGGTGGAGTCGCCGATCGCAGCGTTTGCCTGCGTGTGGTTGAAGCTCTTGCACTCGCCCGGGTTGAGGCTCATCACCATCCAGGTCTGGCTCGTCGGCGTGGCGCAGTCGGGCGCTGAGGCCTGGTGGTAGTACAGCGCGAGCTGCGAGTTCGGCGACTTGGTCGCGCCCTGGTTACAGACCTGCAGGTTGTAGGTGACCTGGTTCCCGGTGACGTTGACGCTGACCGTGGAGGTGAGGTCCTGCGCCGCAGCGAGGGAGGGCGCTCCGACGACGACTAGCGCGAGGAGGCGGGTCCAGCGGGTGACGGGTCTCGGCATGTCAGGTGGCTCCTTGTCCGCTTGTCTGGTGGGTCTCGGCGCGGGGCCGTGGCTCATCGGCAGCTCTGGATCTTGTTCGAGGTCGTGGTGCCGCAGCTCGACATGCCCCCCTGCTTGTTGCACTTGCTCCAGACGCCGACGGTGCCGCAGGCGGGCACCGCGCCGGCCCAGCCGTCGCCGACGCAGGTCATCCCGGAGATGACGCAGGCGACAGCGCTCGGGTACTCGCGCTCCTCGAGCTTGTCGCAGCTGTAGTCGTAGGTGCCGGTGCCCTTGGTGGGCAGGTTGAAGAACGCGGTCTGCCCCGGGTGAGCCGCGGCGTCGAGGTCGTCGCAGTCGAGGCCGTTGGCGACGAAGCCCCAGGGCTGCGCGCACGCCTCCACCTTGACCGCCGGGTTGCCATAGCCGTCACCGTCGCCGTCCTTGTAGTAGGGCTTGAGCGTGCAGCTCGCGCAGGCGCCGTTGCTGCAGCCGCCCGGACAGGTGGTCTTGACCAGGAGCCCGTCGACGGTGCAGCTGACGAGGTCGCTCCCCTGGCAGAAGGGGAGCGCCTTCGGGTCACACTGCGCGCAGCGCTTGTTCGCGGGGTCGCAGAGGTAGGGGCTGCAGTCGACGATCACGGTCCCGTCGCCGGTGGCGTTGCACTGCTGCAGCCAGGCCGTCGTCTTGCAGCTGAGGAACGCGCCAGCCGTGCAGGTGAAGGCGTCTGGCTTGACCGCGTGATCCTTGCTCGCCAGGTCCTTGCCGGCGAGGTCCTTGCCGGCGAGGTCCTTGCCGGCGAGGTCCGGGGCGCCGAGCTCCCGGCCCGGACCGACCTCCCCGCTCGCGCCGAGCTCGCTCGGGGGCAACGCCTCGCCGCCCTTGCGATCCGTCGCAGCGTCCGGGATCCAGGCGGCGTTCTCGGAAGTGCAACCAGCCAGGAGCGCAACCACGACCAGCCATCGCGTCATCGAAGGGCCTCCTCTGTGAAGGGCTGCCTGCCGCGGTTGCAAGGTACGGACCGCCCGAGCGGGGCAGGTCCTGCTCCTCAACTAGCGGAGATCAGGGGCGCTCGCGCAGTGGGGCCGGCGACGGCCGACGCTGGATCGTTCGCTCCGGGTACAGCTGTACGCTGAGCGTACAGGGTCGTCGCCAGAGGGGACAGGCGCTAGAGGCCGAGCTTCTTCATCCGATAGATCAGCGAGCGGCGGGTGATCCCCAGGTGCCGCGCCGCTGCGGACTGGTTACCGCCGCACTCGCCAAGCGCTGCCTCGATCGTCCCGCGCTCGAGGCTGGCGAGGCGCTCCTCGAGGAGGCCACCGGGCGCCGGCTCGGGGGCCGCCTCGGCCACCACGCGCTCGGGCAGGTGCGCCTCCTCGATCATCGCCCCCT
>JAKLHH010000455.1 GCA_022710245.1 Myxococcota bacterium | reverse complement strand
GACCACCATCGAGTACTGCACGTCGGTCGCGAGGTCGCGCATCCCGTAGTGCGTGTAGGGCGCCAGGAGGTAGCTCTTCTCGCCGGTCTGGCCGGGGAGCTCGGAGGTGTTGCGGGCCCAGACCAGGCAGGCGCCGCCCACCACCTCGTCGGCGGCGGACCAGATCGCGTAGCGGTGAGCGCCCTCGTAGCCTGAGGTGGCGTTGAGCCCCTTCAGGTACGAGGACATCCCGATCACCTCGCCGAGGAAGAGCTGGCCCGGGTAGAAGCCGGTCAGCGTGCCGCAGGCTGGCACCAGCGGCGTGGTGTAGCAGGCGGAGAGCCCCAGGTTGCCGCCGCCGATGGCGACGAAGGTGTCGATGTGGTCGGTCAGCGGCACGCCGACGCTGTAGGTCTTGCCGTCATCGTCCTCGGCGTCGCCGCCCTGCAGCGCCTTGCGCACCATGGTGACGCCCATCGAGTGGGCGATGACGTCGACCTTCTTGGCGCCTGTGTACTCGAGGACCGCCTCGATGAAGTGGCGGAGGTGGAGCACGTACTCCTTCGAGTGGGTGTAGCTCCAGACCATCAGGGGGTTGCCGGGGCCGTAGGTGGTGCCGTAGAGCTCGGCGCGTCGGTGGCCCTTCGAGGAGAAGTAGGTGACCGACGCCTCCCAGCCGAAGAGCGTTCCGCCGAGGGCGCGGTCGCCGTTGCCGTGGACGAAGATGACCGGCTCGCGCCGCACGCAGTCGGTGTCGCTCTCCAGGCCGCCGAAGCTGCCGCCCGAGAGGTCGGCGCGGTTGAAGTCCTCGGCGTAGCCCCTCTTGGACAGCCACTGCTGGAAGTGCGGCGAGAGGCCGACCGGGACGGTGGCGCCTTGCGTGGAGGTGCACTCGCCCGGGTGGTCGGGGGAGAGGTCGGCGCGCGCCTCGGGCAGCCCGAGGTCGCCGGCGCGATCGGCGGCGTGGTCGGCAGCGGCGCTGTCGAGGGGCGGCACGCCGCGGTCGAGGATCGCGGGCTGCGGTGTCCCGCGGCAGGCGGCTAGGCCGAGGAGCAAGAGGCTGATCCCGATCCGCACCACGGCTTCTCTCCCTGTCGATGGTGATGAGCGACCTGCGCGAGTAATTAGACCACCGCGAGAGGTGTGGTTCAAGGAGCGCAGGAGGTTGAGAGCGAATGCTCAGGGCTGGCGCGCGCCGCAGCCGCTGCAGAAGCGGGCGCCGGCCGCGAGCCGGGCCCCGCAGGAGGGGCAGAAGCGCGCCGCGGGAGCCGGGGGCGGCAGCGGCTTGCCGCAGCTCGCACAGAACTTACCGGGCGACGCCTGCGCGCCGCAGCACGCGCAGACGATGGTCGCGCTGGCCTGCGGCGCCGGCGCGGCGGGGGGCGGCGCTGGCGCCGCGACCGTCAGGCCGGAGCTCGCGGCGCCGAGGGAGGGGCCCAGGGTCTGCGCCGCCAGGCTTGGCCCTTGCGCGCCGAGGCCGAGGCCCGAGCCCTGCGCACCGAGCGGCTCGAAGCTCTGCGGCCCGAAGGTCTGCGGCGGGAAGCTCTGCGCGCCGAGGCCGAGCGGCGAGGCCGGCGCGGCCGGGGGCTGCGCACCGCCTCCGGCCGCCTCCGTCGCGGCGCCGGGCGCAGGGGCGGGCGAGGCGGGCTCGCTGCTACGCCCGCTCGCGGAGGCGCCGCGTCCAGCCGGCGCGCTGCCGGGGGGCGGTGAGGCGAGCTCGGCGCGGCTCAGCAGCACTGCCTCCAGCTCGGGGTCGGCGTCCGCGAGCACCTTCTTCGGGATGTAGCAGTAGCCGTTCTCTCCCCAGTCGCTGCCCCACGAGTTCTTCACGATGTAGTAGTTGCCGACGTAACCGACGACCAGCATGGCGTGGCGGCCGTGCTTGCCGCTCGGCTGCTCGGCGGCGGAGACGATCCCGTCGCGGCCGAGGCTGGAGAAGGCCGGGCCGGTGTTCATCCCCACCACCACCGGGCAGCCGGCGCTGAGGACCTTGCGCAGATCGTCGACGCCGATCATCGCCACCGACGCGGGGAGGCGGTGCTGTCGGGCGTTCGCGGCCAGCTCCTCCTCGGTGCAGAGGGGCTCACGCTCGTCGTCAGGCCACAGGTGCTGGGCGCAGGTCCCCTCGCGGCGCAGCGTGGGCCCGGGCTGCGCCTCGCTGCCGGTGCCGTCGCCGCCCTTGTAGGCCCAGGAGAAGTCCTTCGCGTCGCCCTGCATGCGCTGGAACTGCAGCATGGTGTAGGACGGCGAGAGCCGGGGAGGCGGCTGGCCGAGCAGGTTGCCGGCGAGCTCGAGGGCGTGCGTCCAGGCGAAGGCGGCGCAGCGCGAGGTCTGCCCCTGGTCCGCCACCGGGGTGCAGTGCTTGCGCAGATCGACCTTGTCCGCCGTCTGCACGTCGCGGAGCGCCGGCGGGAGCTCGTCGGGCGCGCGCGGCTTCCAGCCCGGCCGCGTCGGCAGCGTGACGTGCAGCTTGCTGAGGTCGAGCCCGGGCAGGAGCGTGCCGAGGAGCCCGAGCGCGGCGGTGGTGATCACGCCGAGGGGGGAGACCTGGTCGTCCTTCTTGAAGAAGCGGAACGTCTGCGGGGCGTCGGGGAGGAGGTCGGCGATGGTGCGCTGGTACCCCTGCGTCTCCTCGTCGTCGGCCAGCGTGAAGCCCTGGTCGCCCCAGCGCTTCTCCCAGGTGTCGCCGAAGTGCTCCTGGCCACCGAAGAGGGCGCTCGCCGACTCGTGGTAGTCCTCCGGCGACCAGTCGCCGGGGTCCTCGATCCAGTCCTCCTCGTCGGTGCCGGGGTAGTCCTGCCGTGAGCCGACGAGGTCCTCGTCGACCTCGGGCGGGTCGAAGAAGGCCCAGGGATCGTCGTCCTCGGCCTCGGCCTGCTCGCCGTCCTCGCCTGCTTCGCCTTCGCCTTCGGCCTCGGCCTGCTCGCTTTCCTCGCCGTCCTCGCCGTCCTCGCCTCCGGCCTCGGCCTGCTCGCCGTCCTCGCCTTCCTCGCCTTCGGCCTCGGCCTGCTCGCCGTCCTCGCCTTCCTCGCCTTCGGCCTCGGCCTGCTCGCCGTCCTCGCCTTCCTCGCCTGCTTCGCCTTCGTCCTCGCCTGCTTCGCCTTCGTCCTCGGCCTCGGCCTGCTCGCCTTCCTCGCCGGCTTCGGCTTCGCCTTCGGCCTCGGTCTGCTCGCTTTCCTCGCCGTCATCGCCTTCGCCCTCGCCCTCTTCGCCCTCGCCCTCGCCCTCTTCGGCCTCGCCCTCGGCCTCGCCCTCGTCGGCCTCGCCCTCTTCGGCGTCGCTCTCCTCGGCGTCGCTCTCCTCGGCCTCGGTGCCGTCCTCTTCGGGGGCGTCGGTCTCGTCGTCGCGGTCGTCGGCCATCGCTTCGTCCTGGCTGCGGGGATGAGCTCGACTCTACACAACCCCGCCGCCGGCGGGAAGCGTGTGCAGCGGGCTGTGTCGTGTGCAGCGGGCTGCACAAGCCGGGCAGGCGCGTGCACAGGGCCAGGAGTCCGGGCACGGCCTGCCCCCCCGAACCCTCGAGGACCGCAGGCGCTGTTCGTGGCACGCGGGTTGCTGACCTCGGGAGCATGCGAGGAGCGCAAACGAAGGACAGGCACCTGCGCAACCTCTGGGCGGAGCAAGGCGAGGACCCCCGGGCCTACCTGCGCGCGCTGCAGGAGCTGCTCGGGTGAGCGGCGAAGAGCCGCGCGGCGCGGGCCGCTCCTGGTGTATCGTGAGCGCGGGGGTCTCCATGCCACCGCGCCGTCGTCCTCGCCGTCGCCTCGTGCCCGTGCTCCTCGTCGGAGCGCTGCTCCTGGCGGCCGCGCCCGCCGCGGGCGAGGGCAAGCCGCCCGCGCCCGAGCGGCTCGAGCCTGGTCTGATGCCGATCCTCGCCGGCGACTCGGACATCGGCATCGGCTTCGGCGCGGTGGGCACGCTGGCGCGCTTCCGTCCGGGGTGCCGCCCGTACTGCTGGAGGCTGGAGGCGCTCGTCTACTTGACGGTGAAGCCCACCGACGCGGGCGTCCAGCTCCCCTACCACGACTACTACCTGAAGCTCGACCTCCCCGGCCTGGCCGGGGGTCGGCTCAGGCTCTACGGCGAGCTGGGCTTCAGCCGCTACACCACCTCGGGCTACTACGGCCTCGGCGACGCCTCGCCCGCCCTCGACGACCGCCCCTCACGCGGGCACCAGTACGATCGCATCTTCCCGCAGCTCCGGGCCCGCGCGCGGATCGCGCTGCTCCGCCACCTCTCGCTGATGCTCGGCGCCTCCTTCACCTACAACCGCCTCACCCTCTACGAGGGGAGCAAGCTCGCCGAGGACCTCGCCGCCGGCGACGTCGAGACGCGCTCGCGCCTCCACGGGACCAGCGACCACGCGCTCGGCGAGCTCACCCTCGGGTGGATCTGGGACACGCGGGACCACGAGCGGGCGCCCACCCGGGGCATGTTCCACGAGCTCTCGTGGCGCGGCTCGCCCGCGCTCGCGGCGGGCGCCGACGTGGCCTACGGCGGGTTGAACCTCACGCTGCGCTTCTTCCAGGCGCTCTGGCGCGAGCGGCTGGTCCTCGCGGCGCGGGTGATGGCCGACCTCCTCCTCGGCGATCCGCCGTTCTACGAGCTTGCGTGCCACGGCGGGCTCTTCCCCTCGAGCGCCATCGGCGGCGCCACCGCGGTGCGCGGCGTCCCGCTGCAGCGCTACCACGGCAAGGTGAAGCTCCTCGGCAACCTCGAGCTGCGCGCGCGGCTGCTCCCCTTCCGGATCCGCAGCCAGCGCTTCAACCTGGGCGCCCTGCTCTTCGTCGACGCGGGGCGCGTCTGGACGGACTACCGGGCCCTCGCGCTCGACGGCGCCGGGGCGGGGATCAAGGTCGGGCTGGGCGGTGGGCTGCGGCTGCAGTGGGGCGAGACCTTCATCCTGCGCGCCGACGTGGCGTGGTCTCCGGACGCGCGGCCGGTGGGGGTCTACGTGGACGTGGGGCACATCTTCTGAGCGGTGACATCCGCGCGCTCGCGGCCTGTCCGTCAGACGAGCCCGTGCCTCGCCAGCAGGTTGTAGAACGTGCGGCGAGAGACCCCGGAGATGCGGGCCGCCTGCGTGCGGTTGTCGCCGCAGAGCTGCAGCACCTCGCGCAGGTAGCGCGCCTCCGCCTCGTCGCGCGCGGCCTCCAGCGTGCGGCCGGGCGCGGCGGTGGGCACGGCGGCGGCTGCCGGCACGAACGCGGGCGCGCTGGCGAGCGCCGCGGCCGCTACGGGACGCGGGGCGAGCGCCCGCTGCGCGTCGGCCACGGTGATGCGCGGTGAGTCGGAGAGCACGACCAGGCGCTCGATGAAGTTCTGCAGCTCGCGCACGTTCCCGGGCCACGGCTGCTGGCGCAGGAGCGCGAGGACCGAGGGGTCGAGCTCGAGCTCGGGCGCGCCGCGGGCGGCGCCAAAGATCGCGCAGAAGTGCCGCGCCAGGAGCACGACGTCGTCGCCGCGCTCGCGGAGCGGCGGCAGCCAGATCGGCAGCACGTTCAGCCGGTAGAAGAGGTCCTCGCGGAACTGCCCGGCCGCGACCAGTCCCTCCAGGTCGCGGTGGGTCGCGGCGGCGAGCCTGAGATCGACGGTGATGGTGGCCGTGCCGCCGACCCGCTCGAACTGCCTCTCCTGCAGGACCCGGAGCAGCTTCACCTGCACCGTGGGCGGGACCTCACCGATCTCGTCGAGGAAGAGCGTCCCGCCGTCGGCGAGCTGCAGCCTCCCATCCTTGCGCGAGGTGGCGCCGGTGAAGGCGCCCTTCTCGTGACCGAAGAGGTCGTCCTCGATCAGCGCGTCCGGGATGGCGGCGCAGTGCGCGGTGATGAGCGGCGCGGCCCGGCGCGGGCTCCGCTCGTGGATGGCCCGCACCACCAGCTCCTTGCCGGTGCCGCTCTCGCCGCGGATGAGCACGTTCGCGCTCGTCGCGGCCGCGCGATCGATCAGCCGCTGCACCTCCGCCATGGCGGGCGAGGCGCCGAGGAGCCCTCCCTGCTCGCTGCTCGTCGGCGCCGCCGGGGCGGTCGCCGCGTGGCCGCGTGAGGCCTCGAGGACGCGCCGGATCTCGTAGAGGATCTCCGGTCGGTCGAAGGGCTTGTGCAGGAAGCCGGCGGCGCCCCGCCGCATCGCCTCCACCGCGAGCGGCACGCTGGCGTGCGCGGTGAGCATCAGCACGGGCAGGTCCGGCCACTGGCGCTTGATCGCCGCCAGGAGCTCCATCCCGTCCATCCCGGGCATGCGGAGGTCGGTCACCACCGCCTCCAGCGCGCGCCGCTCGAGCAGCGCGAGCGCCTCGGCGCCCGAGCGCACCGCGACGGCCTCGACGCCGTCCTGCTCCAGCAGCGCCTTGAGGACCCTCCCCACGGCGGGGTCATCGTCGACGATCAGCACGGTCTCGGCGCAGGTCACTGCTCTAGCCCTCCTTCTGCGAGGCCGCCGCCGCGG
>JAKLHH010000454.1 GCA_022710245.1 Myxococcota bacterium | reverse complement strand
CTCGTAGATGTCTACGGGTGCGGCCATCTTCTTCATGCGGCGGACGATGACCCGCCACAGCCGCACCAGGTAGGCCAGGTCGCGCGACAGTTCGCGCTTGCTGCGGTCGGCGCCGGCGGTGCGGACAATGAAGCCCAGCCCGCGGGGCGGATTCAATTCGAGCATGATGTCCCGCAGGCGGCGGCGTTCCACCTCGTCTTCGATTTTTCGGGAAACGCCGATCCGGCCCAGGGCGGGCATGAGCACCAGGTAGCGGCCGGGAAGGGAAATGTGGGTGGTCACCCGCGCGCCCTTGGTGCCGATCGGCTCCTTGGCGACCTGGACCAGCAGCTCCTGCCCCTCGCGGATGCGGTCCTGGATCGGGGTCTGCGGCGCGCGCGAGAGCTCCTCGGGCGGCTCCTCGTCGTGCTCGCCGCCTCCCTCGCCGTCGCCGGCGTGCTCGGCGTGGGCCGGGCGGTCGTCGCGCGCGGCGCGCTGGCCTGGCTCGTCGTGCTCGCCGCTCGCGTAGACCATGCGGCTCAGGCCCGGCTGCGGTCCGCCCACGTCGACGTCGGCGACGTAGAGGAAGGCGGCGCGGCCGATGCCGATGTCGACGAAGGCAGCCTGCATCCCGGGCAGCACGCGCACCACGCGGCCCTTGTAGACGTTGCCGACGATGCCGCCCTCGCCGGGGCGCTCGATGTAGAGCTCGGCGAGCTGCTCGTTCTCGAGCAGGGCCACCCGCTTCTCGGGGCCCTCGGCGTTGACCAGCAGCAGGTTGCTCATCGTGGGTGGTCTCCGCGTTCTGCCGCGGGGAGGTCAGGCGCCCCGGGGTGCCTACCCGGCCCTGCCATCCTTCCGCGGCGCCGCCTCCGGCGAGCCGCGCAGGGCACCAGCGTCGCTCACCTCGGGCGCTTCGTCCACCCCGCTCGTGAGCAATTCGCCCTGCTCGCCTCCTGCGGAGGCTCCGCGATGAAGGGAGGATTCGGCGGTGGGGTCGCCCTCCGTCGGGAGCCCCGTGGGCTCACCGGAGCCGTCCGGCGGCGGCTCCACGGCCGCGCCCGCCTCGCGGAAGCGCCACCCGGCGCGGGTGACCAGGGCAGCCTCCACGGCCTCCGGCGGCAGGCCGAGGAGCTCGCGCAGCAGCTCCGCGGGCCGCGGCGTGCCGGTGGGGGTCACCCGGCAGGAGATCTCCACCGCCCCGGCCGGGGCCGCGGCGACCTCGACGATGGCCGCCGCCAGGTCCAGCCGCTTGCCGGGGGCTCGCTCCGCCACCAGCGGCCCGGCGGCCAGGCGCGCCTGCGCCCGCGCCAGGAGGTCCTCCTCGCCGCCCGCCTGCAGGCGCCAGCTGACGCCCTCGATGCGCGCGAGCAGGTTCTCGGCGACGAGCTCGCAGCGCTGCAGCTCCAGCCCGGGCGGGAGCTGGGCGGCGAGGCGCTGGCCCGCCTCCTGCGGGTCGACGACGGTCGCCAGCGAGAGCTCGACGAACTCGCAGCGGCTCTCGCTGCCGAGCGGCAGCGCCGGGGTGAAGCGCAGCCTCGGCTTCGGGTGGAAGCCCGAGGAGAACGCGAGCGGCAGGCGAGCCCGCCGAGCCGCCCGCTCGAAGGCTCCCACCATCTCCAGGTGGGAGAGGTGCGCGGACCGGCCGAGCTTGGAGAACCACGCGCGCAGCGCTGGCGGGCGGTCCTGCGGCCCCGGCGCGGGAGCTGGCTGCTCCGCGGCTCCGTCCGGGAGCGACGCCTCCTGCGCGGCGCCTGCCTCCTGCGCGGCGCCCGCCTCCTGCGCGGCGCCCGCCTCCTGCGCGGCGCCTGCCTCCTGCGCGGCGCCTGCCTCCTGCGCGGCGCCTGCCTCCTGCGCGGCGCCTGCCTCCTGCGCGGCGCCTGCCTCCTGCGCGGCGCCCGCCTCCTGCGCGGCGCCCGCCTCCTGCGTCGCGGCCTCCCCGCCACCAGCCGGCTGCGACATCCTCGCCGACCGCGACGCCTCCGAGGCCGCCTCGGTCTCCGCCACCGGCGGCACGAAGCGGTAGGCCGGCGCGATGCGGTGCAGGGGCGCCTCCGGACAGACCCCGCAGGCGTCGCAGGTGCCGTCGCTGCAGTCAGGGCGCAGCTCGCCGGCCAGCGCGGCGCGGCGCTCGCGCTCGAGGTACGCGCGGGTCACGCCGACGTCGAGGTGATCCCAGGGGAGCGGCGCGCCGGGGTCGCGGGGGCCGAGCAGCTCGCGGAGCGAGGGGAGCTCGCCAGCGTCGTGGCCCTCGCTGAGCGCCGCCTGCCAGCGGGCGAGCTCGAAGTGATCGGTCCAGGCGTCCAGCCCGAGGTGCTCGGGCGTCACCAGCCGCTCCAGCGCGGCCGCCATCCGCCGGTCCGCGCGCGCGAGGTAGGACTCGACGACGCTCTGGCCGGGGTCGTGCCACTTGAGGCGGATGCGCCGGGAGACGCGCGCCTGCAGCAGCCCCTGCTTGCGCCGGATCTCGTCGAGGTCGGGCGCCGCCTCCCACTGGAACGGCGTGTGGGGCTTGGGCACGAAGGTGGAGATGGAGAGGGTCAGCCGCACGTGGCGGGTCACGCGCTGCGCCTCGGCCAGCGCGCGCGCGCCGAGCTCGGCGATCTCGGCGACGTCCTCGTCGGTCTCCGTCGGGAGCCCGATCATGAAGTAGAGCTTGAGGTGGGCGTAGCCGGCCTGCACCACCGAGCGGATCGAGGCGAGCAGGTCCGCCTCGGCGTTGCCCTTGTTGATCACCCGCCGCAGGCGGTCGGTGGCGGCCTCGGGCGCGAGCGTGAAGCCGGTCTTGCGCACGCGGGTGATCTGCCGCGCCACGGCCGGGTGCAGGCTCTCGGTGCGCATCGACGGGAGCGAGACCGCGATGCGCGCCGGGCCGTGCTCGTGGAGCAGCGCCGCCAGCAGCTCCTGCAGGCAGGGGTGGTCGCCGGCGGAGAGCGAGAGCAGCGAGAGGTCCTCGTAGCCGGTCTGCGCGAGCTGCTCGCGCGCCATGGTGAGGACGCGCTCGGCGGAGCGCTGCCGCGTCGGTCGCCCGACGAAGCCCGCCTGGCAGAAGCGGCAACCCTGCGAGCAGCCGCGCTGGATCTCGACGGTGATGCGGTCGTGGATCAGCGCGCAGGTCGGGACCAGGCTGATGGGCGGCAGGGGCAGCGCGTCGAGGTCGGCGACGAAGCGGCGGGTGACGGGCAAGCGCGCGGGCGGCACGGCGCGCGCCCGCGCCGCGAGCCCGTCGTACTCCACCTCCACCAGCTCCGGGAGGTAGAGCCCCTCCACCGCCGCGAGCCGCTCCAGCCGACGCTCGCGCGACGCGCCCCGCGTCTCCGCCAGGACCTCCACGATCTCGGGCAGCGCCTCGTCGGCCTCGCCGAGGAAGACGGCGTCGACGAAGGGGGCCAGCGGCTCCGGGTTGAGCGCGCCAGCGCCGCCGACGAGGAGCAGCGGCCAGTCGCCGCCCGCGCGGGCCGCGGTCCGGCGTGGGATGCCGGCGAGGTCGAGCAGGCGCAGCACGGCGGGGAGCGCGAGCTCGTACTGGAGCGAGAGGCCGAGGAGGTCGAAGGACGCGAGCGGCGCCTGGCTCTCCAGGGTGGTGAGCGGCGCATCGAGCTGCCGCAGCCGCGCCTGGAGATCGGGCCAGGGGAGAAAGAACCGCTCCACCTGCAGGTCCGCGCGGTCGGCCAGCGCCCCGTGCAGCAGCCGGAACCCGAGGTGGCTCATCCCCACCTCGTAAACATCCGGAAATCCGAACGCAATTCGGAGCCGTGGCGTCGCTGTCATGGCTCGCGCCGGGAGGCCGAACTCTCCTCCGGCGTAGCGGCTCGGTCGCTCGATGCCCCTGAGCAGGCGGCTCCGCGAACTACCCTCGGTTTTCAATGGCTGGCGCCTCTCTCATCGCGGTGAAGGATGTGGACTCCGCTCCGCCGGTGCAAGGGTACCGCAAAAACTGATGAGCGGGGCGGAGTGGCTGACATGGATGTCGCAGCCGATCAACCCGTGCGGGTGCAGCACATATGGGTAGGCTTCGGTAATCTAACAACTTCATCGTTCCGAACCCTGGTGGCATATGCGTTGCTAATCCCAGGCGCACAAACTCGCTAGATAGCCTGAGCACCTGATAAGAAATACGAGAACATAGCCTATCAATATCGACTAGCTTAGATTTTTCGAGGTGTTGGAGAACCCCCTGGGATAAGTACCGGGGGGTTCGCATTTTTGGGGTCTGCATTTTTGGGGTTCGCGTTCTTGGGGGCGGGGGCTGACCATCAGAGAGCCAGGCCGTCAGGCCCGCGGGTAGATCAGCCCCTCCACTCGCGCGACCACCTCAGCCAGCCAGCTGGTGCCCGCCGCGCAGGTCGCCTCGTCGAGGGCGCCGATCACCTCCAGGTAGGTTTTGCCGCTCGCGGCGAGCGTCCGCTCGAGCCCGCTCAGGAAGCTCGCGAAGGGCGCGCCGTCCTGGCGACCGAGGCTCGCGTAGGTCTTCAGCCCGCGCTCCATCTCCGGCCAGCCCGCGGCGAACGCACGCTGCTCCTCGAGCTCCTTGCGGGCGGTCCCGCCCTCCCGCTCGAGCTCGCGGATCGAGTCCTCCATGTAGCCGGCGATCTGGCCGAGCCGCTTGATGCGCTCCTCGAGGCACTCCGCCACCATCCCCCGCGCGCGCGTCCAGAGGGCGTGGCGCTCCGCGTCCGCGGCGGCCACGCGGAGGCGGACCTCGCCGTACCAGTGCCAGAGCGCGACCAGGTTGCCGAGGTAGCGGAGGTTCTTCTCCACCTTGGTGCGGATGCGGCTGTAGCGGGCCGAGGTGAAGGGCAGCGTGCGCGCGGGCAGGTGCTCGCCGACGACCATCAGGTCCGGGCCGTAGTCCCGGCGGTAGACGAAGCCGGCCGCGAGCACCGTGCCGTAGTCGATCTGCACCGGCCCCACCAGGCCCGCCTGCCCGCCGAGGAAGATGCGCCGCGAGCGCAGCATCACCCCGCGCGGCACGTCGCCGATCAGCGACGGCGTGGCCTTGTCGCCGTTCCTGCCGAAGGGGGTGAAGTTGAAGTGGATGAAGGAGCTCCCCACCTCGCTGTGGTCGCGGCGGCTGGTGCCGCCCGCCATCAGGATGTCGCAGAAGTTGATCAGGCTGCCGAGGGTGACGTAGGGGAGCAGGATGGTCTGCTTCAGGCCCACGCAGTGCGCGCCGCTCGCCTCCTCCTCCATCAGCGTGCCGCTCCGCACCTGCGAGCCCTTGCCCATCACCACGCGATCGAGGAAGACCGAGCCGGCGAAGTAGCCGCCCGCCAGCCGTACGTCGCGACCGACGGCGCAGCTCTCGACGGTGACCGGCTCCTCGTAGCCGAGGCGCGCGCCGGGCGCCACGCTCAGGTCGGCGCCGTAGAGCTTGGTCCCCGAGTGGAGCACCGTCCCGGGCCCACGCACCTCTTCGAGCTTCACCTCGTCGCCGATCTCGATCGACTCGGGCGCCGGGATGCTCACCCCTTGCCGCTCGAGCTGCGCGATCTTCTCTCGCCTCTCCATGTCATCCTCCAGGGCCGGGCGCGGCAGGCGCGCAGTGGCACGCTGCTGGGCGTTGCGTGCTGACGGTCGGGTTCGCGAAGCGCGGCGCGGCGGGCCGCGAGAGGTCGGACGGTGGCCGCTCCCGGGAGCGGCCCCACGAGCTACTTCTTGTCCGAGAGCTCGTCCTTCACCTTCTTCATCTCCTCACGTACCTTGCCGCGAGCGTCGTTGTACTTGATGAAGACCTTCGCCACCGCCTCGAGCTCCTTCAGCGCGAAGCCCTTGTTGGCCCGGCGGAAGCAGTCGTTGATCGCCTCGAGGTCGCGCGCGTCGCCGCTCATCCGGTTGACGAGCACGTTGAAGTCGCCGCCCTTCTTCTGGTCGTCGTTGCGCGTCGTGAAGCACTCCTTGCGGAGCTTGTCGGCGAACTTCGGGTCGGCCTTGCAGGTGTTGTAGATGTGCTCGACGACGGGCTGCGTGTCGGGCGGCTGCTTGACGCCCTTGGCGAGCTTGACCACGTCGGGCAGGACGCACCTGAGCCAGTTGACGTAGGCGAGCGCCTTCTTCGCCTCCTTGTCCTCGACGGCGCGGTGGAAGTCGCCGTTCATGTCGCGGATCTCCTGCTCGTCGGCCGCCTCGTTCTTCCGCTTCTCGATCATCGCGGCGTAGACGTCGAAGGTGCTGCCCACCTCGCGCAGCGCGGACTTCAGCCCGTCCATCGCGGCGGCGAAGCCGTCGGGCGCCTTCAGCTTCTCCAGCTCCTCGATGGAGCCCTTCAGCAGCGGCGAGCACTTGTTGCGGAGCCAGTCGGCCTGCGTCTTGGCGAAGTTGTTGAAGGCCTTCTCCAGACCGTCGGTGAGCACCTGGGTGTTGTCGGCCTTGTGGATGTCCATCCCGCTCGCGCGGACGGTGCAGCGGAAGTAGGCGCCCACCGAGTCGTCGTCGATCTTGTTGAAGGTCTGGTAGAA
>JAKLHH010000453.1 GCA_022710245.1 Myxococcota bacterium | reverse complement strand
ATGCTTCGCCGCATCGGAGGTGCTCTTTCTTCGCGAGATGCCTAGACAACACCTCGACGAATTCAGAGCACCTCCGATTCATTGCTCTCCGACGGAAAAATGACTTTCCGGACGGAAACTAGCTAGCGCACGTAGCGGAGCGCACCGTCCTGCCTCACCTCCACCGCGTAGTTGGCGCGGACGCCGGTGAAGGTGCTGCGGGTGCCCTTATGGTCAGGCCAGATCACCTCGAGCTTGTCGACGTCGCAGGCGGCGCCGAGCCCGAAGTGGAGGACGAGGTCGTTCTGCAGCCCGAAGTGCCCGTGGCCGCCGTCGACGTCGCGGAGCTGCTTGACGCCGCCCGCCTCGACGATCACCCGCGCGCCGATGGCCGAGGCGGAGGCGCCGCCGGCGCCGGTGCCGCGGAGCCGCACCTTGAGCCAGTTCCCGCGCGCGCCGACCTGGTTCTCGTAGAAATAGACCTGCGGCACCGCGGGCCCGCCGCGCGCCGAGCTGGTCCCCATGATCACGTCGAGGTCGCCGTCGCCGTCGAAGTCGGCGACGGTGAGCTCCTGGCCGCGGTCGTGGTCGATCCCGGCCGTCTGCGAGATCTCCTCGAAGGTGTGGTCGGGCCTCTGGCGGAAGAGCCAGGTGTGCGTGTCGGGGTAGTCGGAGTCCATCAGGAGCAGGTCCTGCAGGCCGTCGCCGTCGAAGTCGAAGAAGGCGGCGGAGATGTCGCCCTCGTTCCAGTCGGAGACGGTGTGCTTGCGCGTGAGGCCGAGCGCGTCGTTACCCGGGCGCTCGAAGCGGAGCGGCGTCTCGCCGGTGTTGCGCAGGAGCTGGCTCGGGTCGGAGGACTTGCCGATGTGCCAGTGCCGGATGGCGGCGTTGAAGAGGTCGAGGTCGCCGTCGTTGTCGACGTCGGCGCAGAGCGTGGTGAAGGTGTTGCCGCCGAGGCGCCAGGGCTGGTCGTCGGCGCCGGGCGTCCACGACGCGCCCTTGCAGTCGATCACCGGCGCCGGCACGCCGCTGCAGCTCCCGCTCTGCTGGCAGGTGCAGCGATAGAACTCGTTGTCGCTGTAGTCGAGGAGCTCGTCGGCGGCGAAGCCGCTCGGGCGCCCCACCTCGACGAAGGTGCCGCCGTCGTTGCGCCAGAGCATGTTCCACTGGCGCCCGTAGGCGCTCACCAGCAGGTCCTGATCGCCGTCGCCGTCGACGTCGCAGGCGGTGACGCCGTAGGTGGGGCGGCTGTTCTTGCCCTCGGCGAAGCCGCTCGCGCGCAGCGTCGTCAGGCCCACCGCGTCCGTCACCTCGGTGAAGGTGCCGTCGCCGTTGCCGCGGTAGAGGCGGTCCTGGTTGGCGGGGAGCAGCCCGTAGATCTCGTAGAAGTAGCCGACGAAGAGGTCGAGCTTGCCGTCGCGATCGAAGTCGACGAAGGCGGCGCTCGTCGTCGAGTACATCTCCTTGTGCCAGAGCGCGCTCTTGGGCGCCAGCTTGAAGCCGCCCTTGCCGTCGCCGAGGAGGAGCTCGTTGCGATCGCCGGGGTCCTTCGGCGTCACGCCGGGGTCGGCGTTGACGTAGGTCCCGGTGAAGACGTCGAGGTTCCCGTCGTTGTTGACGTCGCCGAAGACGGCGAAGTGGGTGGCGCGCCCGAGGCCGCCGCCGTCGCGGAGGACGAAGAGCCCGCTGGCGTCGGTCACGTCCTCGAAGCGCCGCCCGCCGCCGGGGGCCGGGCGGTTGAGGAGCAGCTTCTTGTAGCGCTTGGGCGGCGAGGCGGTGAGGTCGTCCCGGTTGTTGGTGCCGAGGTCGTGGACGACGAGGTCGGGGTAGCCGTCGCCGTCGAGGTCCGCGCTCGCCAGGCGCAGCCCCGCCACCGCGAGGCTGGCCGGGTAAAGGCCCCAGGCCGCCGTGGCGTCCTTGAAGTAGGGGCCGCCCCCGAGGGCCGACGGCGTGCGGCAGACGCGCGGCGGCAGGGCATCGGCCGCCGCGGCCTCCTTCGCCCCGAGCTCGAGGCCGAGATCGGACCCTACCGTGGGAGAGCTGCTACAACCCGCCAGTGTGGCGCCAAGCACAACGATCCGGCACACCTCTCGGACCGGCTCGCGACGTCGAGATTGCATCACTTTTACCTCGTGACTCCACCCGCGCGCAGGACCTCGCCTGGCTCGTCGGGGCTCTCTCGCGTGGAAGTCCTCAATCTAACAGAAGCTCGGTCGCGTGATCCAGGGGCCCACCCCACCGCGCCCGATGCACATCTCCGTGCATCCCGAAATGGGAGAACTTCTCTTCGGAATCTGGAGGGCGACCCCTGCGCCGACCATGGTGCGCTGCACATCCACGTGCAGGTGGGCAACTGGCTACCAGGTACGCCCTCGCCACACAGGGGCTGTTACACAAACCTTGACGCCCGGTTAGCGAAATCCGTGGAGTATGGGGGCATTTCGGTATACGTCTTGCCAAGGCCCAGGCCGGCCAGCGCCCGATGAGGTCCGCCCATGATGGGACTCAATCTGCTTGCAGCACTCGGGAAGAATCCTGGTGTCGCCAAGGCCTGGACGCGAATCAGCCAGCTGCCCGAGGACCGGATCTCTCTCCTGTTCCAGCTCTACCGTGGAGCTCCCGGTGGCAGCTCGCCCTGCCTCACCTCCGGCCTGCTCAAGAACCTCGACGCCAACCCGGCCTTCCTCGAGTGGCTGCTCAGGATCGCGGAGCGCCTGGGTGAGAAGCCGCTCCGCGCGTTCTTCCAGAACATGATCGTGGGCGAGATGGTGGCGGGGCAGCGGGTCCGCAAGGAGTTCCTCGCGCGCGAGGGCTTCGAGCCGCCGGTCACCGTGGTCATCAACCCGACCATGGCCTGCAACCTCCAGTGCCAGGGCTGCTACTCGTACAAGATGCCCCGCAAGGGGATGGACTACGCGCTGCTCTCGCGGCTGCTGCGCGAGTGCCGCGAGATGGGCACGCGCTTCATCACCGTCAGCGGCGGCGAGCCCCTCATCTATCGCCACCTCTACCGCATGCTGGAGGAGTTCTCCGACCTGCAGTTCATGTCGTACACGAACGCGACGCTGATCGACGAGGCGATGGCCGATCGCATCGCGGCCGCGGGCAACCTGATGCCGGCGATCAGCGTCGAGGGCTTCGGCGAGGAGACGGACCGCCGCCGCGGCCCCGGCGTGCACGACAAGGTGCTGCGCGCGATGAGCCTGCTGCGCGAGCGCGGGGTGATGTTCGGCTTCTCGGCGACGCCGACGCGGCACAACAGCGACGTCATCTGCTCCGACGAGTTCATCGAGTACTACCTCGACAAGGGCGTGCTCTTCGGCTGGATGTTCCAGTACCTGCCGCTCGGCAAGGACCCCGACCTCTCGCTGATGTCGACGCCCGCGCAGCGCGAGACGCTGCGGCGCAAGACCCGCGAGTGGCAGGCGCGCAGGCCGATCTTCATCGGCGACTTCTGGAACGACGGCGCCTGCGTGGGCGGCTGCCTCTCGGGGACGCGCTACTGCTACATCACGCCGGAGGGCAAGATCCAGCCCTGCACCTTCGTGCACTTCTACACGCACGACCTCCACGAGTGCACGCTGAAGGACGCCTTCCGCTCGAAGTTCTTCCGCGCCATCCGCGGCCACCAGCCCTACAACCGCAACCTCCTGCGCCCCTGCAAGATCATCGACAACCCCGAGGTGCTGCGCGAGGTGGTGGCCGAGTGCGGCGCCAAGCCCTCCTACGAGGGCGCCGAGACGATCGTCGAGGACGGCGCGGTGCGCGCTCACCTGGACGCCTACGCGCGCGAGTGGGGCAAGATCGCCGACGAGGTCTGGGCCGGTCCGGAGTACCGCGGCGGCGACTCGGTGGTGGTGCCGTTCCTCGGCCGCGTCAACGCGAACACCCACTTCTACTCGATGAGCGTCGACGGCGCCGAGCGCCAGCGCCGCGAGGCGCTCGGCGGCGCCCACCCCGAGCTGACGCTGCCCCAGGCCGCCGCCCGCGCCGGCAAGCGGCGCTGAGCTCGCCTCTACCGCTACCCTCGACGGACGCCATCCGTTTCGACAGACGCCACCCTCACGTCACCCTCGACGGACGCCATCCGTTTCGACAGACGCCACCCTCACGTCACCCTCGACGGACGCCACGCTCTTCGACAGACGCCACCCTCACGCCACCCTCGACGCGAGCGGCGCGGCGCACTATGCTCCTCCCCGGATCGAGTGGAGCGAGCATGAGCAAGGAAGCCATCGTCGGGCTCACGCGCACCGTCAGCGGCGCGGGCTGAGCCTCCAAGCTGGGGCCAGGGGACCTGGCCCGGGCGCTCTGCGGGCTGGAGCTGATCAGCCACCCGGCGCTCCTCGTCGGCCTCGAGCGGGCCGATGACGCCGGCGTGTATCAGCTGACGGACGAGCTCGCGCTGGTGCAGACGGTGGACTTCTTCACGCCCATCGTCGACGACCCCTACACCTTCGGGCAGGTCGCCACGGCGAACGCGCTCTCGGACGTCTACGCCATGGGCGGCAAGCCGATCTGCGCGATGAACCTCGTCTGCTTCCCGGTCAAGACGCTGCCGATCGAGGTGCTGCGCGAGATCCTGCGCGGCGCGCTCGACAAGCTGCGCGAGGCGGAGGTGGTGCTGGCCGGCGGCCACAGCGTCGACGACCCGGAGCTCAAGTTCGGGCTCTCGGTGACCGGCACCATCCACCCGGCGCAGATCTGGAAGAAGGGCGGCGCGCGCCCCGGCGACCGGCTGCTCCTCACCAAGCCGCTCGGCACCGGCGTCCTCTCCACGGCGCTCAAGCGCGAGGCGGCGAGCCCGGCGGCGGTGGAGGCGATGGTCGCGTCGATGGCCACGCTGAACCGGCGGGCGATGGAGGTGCTCCTCGAGGCCGAGGTCCACGCCTGCACCGACGTGACCGGCTTCGGGCTGCTCGGCCACGCCTGCGAGATGCTCGAGGGCGCGGCGGTCGGCTACGTGCTCGACGCGGGCAGCGTGCCGCTCCTGGAGGGCGCGCTCGCCTGCGCCGAGCGCGGCCTGACCCCGGGCGGGCTGAAGCGGAACCGCGCCTACCGCGAGCCGCAGGTCGATGCGGCAGAGGGCCTGGCCCCGGCGCTCCTCGCGCTCCTCTACGATCCGCAGACCTCGGGCGGGCTCCTCGCGGCGGTGCCGGGCGCGGAGGCCGATGCGGTGGTCGCGCGACTGCGCGCGGCGGGGGTCGCGGCGGCGAGCGTGATCGGCGAGGTGGTCGCGGCGCCGCCGGGGCGCATCGCGGTGCGCTGAGCGCCCGCTCCTCGAATCGCCTCGACTCGGGTTACACAGTCGCCTCCGCATTCTTGCGGCGGACCGGCCAGCAAGTGCTGCGACGTCGGCGGCAAGCTCTGCTGCCTCGGCGCCAAGCTCTACTGCCTCGGCGCCAACTGCAAGAGCCCGTAGCAGCGGGACCCATGCTCGTCTCCTCGAGCTCGCCGACCCGCGCTTGCCCGTCGGCCGTGGGGCGGGCAGCCCGTAGCAGCCCGCGGCGCCCGGGGTATACTGATCTCTGGTCCTCGACGTTCAACTCGACCGGGCCACGCAGGTAACGCTGGCATGAAGAAGCAGGATCCCTATCAGGTGCTCGGCGTGCCGCGCAGCGCGGCCGCCGAGGAGATCCGCTCCGCGTACCGCAGCCGCGCGCGGCAGCTCCACCCGGACGCCTCGGGCCGGCCGGAGACCGCCGCCGACTTCCAGCGCCTGACCGAGGCGTACGAGACGCTCCGCGACCCGGCCAGCCGCGCCGCGCACGATCGCGAGCAGGTGCGCGCCGACGAGGCGCCGCCGCGCGCGCGGCCGCCCGCGGAGCCGATGGCGCAGCCGCGGCGTCCCGCGCGAGCCTCACACCATGCCCGCTCGGCACCCGCGCGCCCGGCCGCTGCCGACGCTGCCATGCGTCGCGAGATCCGGACAGCCCGCTCCGCGCCGCCTCGCTCCGCGCCGCCTCGCTCCGGCCCGCCTGGCTCTGCCGCGGGCCGCTCCGCGCCGCCTCGCTCTGCCGCCCGCGTCGAGGCGGAGCCGCTGGTCCCGCCGCGCGGCGGCGAGCCCTTCGCTCGCGAGGCGTTCAGCGCCGAGTCGCCCGGCGCGGCGGTGCGGGGCGACGATCCCGAGGCCGCGCTCGACACGCTGCTCTGGCTCCTCGCGCGCAGCTACCTCGACCGCTGAGCGGGTGGGAGGCAGCCGCTCGGGCCCTCGAGGCCAGCCGGTCGGAGGCTCATGGCGGCATGGCTCGGCTCGGACCACGCCGCGCCGAGGAGCGAACGGCGGGCCAGACGGAGACCGACGCTACTTCGGCAGGCTCTGCAGGCGGCGCTGCACCGCCTTGCTGGGGCGGGCGGCCAGCGATTGCTGGTAGTAGGTGCGCGCCGCCGCGCTGTCCTTCCTGGCTTCGGCGATGCGGCCCAGGTTGTAGAGGACCGCCGCGCGCTGCGGCTTCTCGGTGGTG
>JAKLHH010000452.1 GCA_022710245.1 Myxococcota bacterium | reverse complement strand
ACGATGGCGCGACGCTCGCACACCTGGGTCTGGACGCGGGCGCGCTGACCGTCCGCTGGCGGCGCAGGGTCGGGGAGCTAGGCGCCGTGTGCGTCGCGGGTGATCGCGTCGTGCTCGAGGCTGAGGCGCAGGTGGTCATCCTCGACGGCGACGGCGCGGTGCGCCAGCGGCTCCCCGAGCTCCGCTGGCTCCGCGGCGCGCACCCCTTCGGCGGCGGCCTCGCGCTGCTGACACAGCAGCTCGTCTGGTGGAGGCCGGGGCAGGACCTCGTCGAGCTGCCGCACGACATGCCGCCGACGGTCGTCTGCCCGACGCCGGTCGGGCTCGCCACGGCAGACGCCGACGCGCTGTGTGTGTGGCGCACGGATCTGCAAGGCCCCGCGCCCGAGCCGCTGGCGCACGCGCTGCCGCTCGGGACCCCGCTCGTCGTCGAGGGCGCGCTGCGGATCATCGAGGAGGCGGGGCGGTTCTCGCTGCGCGCGCACGCCCTCGGCGGGACGGTCCCCGTCCCCGTGGCTCCCGGCAGCCGCTGGCGCCCGCTCGCGACGCGGGAGGAGGCGATGCGCGTCGTCGAGCGCCTGGTGGCACGCCAGCTCGACGGGCCAGCGCCTGCGCTCCCCGCCGCCGAGTACGCCGACGACTTCACGCGCGACCTCGCTCAGCTCCCGCTCTCCGAGTCCGTGCTCGTGCACGGCCTGGCGATGTTCTCTCCCTCGGCGTTCCCGGCCCGACAGCTCGCGCTGCTGAGCCACGCGCGCGTCCGGTTCTTCGAGGAGCTGGCCGCCGTGCTCGATACCAGCCCCCGCGCGCTCCTCACCGCGATCCGCGCCGGCACCTCGCGCCTCGAGCCGCCGTGGCCGGTGCCGGGCCACGAGCACCTCGGGAGCTTCATGACCTCGGGGGCCCTGACCGTCGCGGACCCCACCTACATGGACCGCAAGACCTCGGCGGGCGAGCTGTCGCTCGCGCTCCGGCTCACCGCTCGGGCCGGGACCTGGCACGCCTTCGTGCGCCCCTGCGCGGGCGAGCGAGCGCGCAACGCCGAGCTCGTGGCCGTGCACGAGCGCGCCGCCGGCGTACGCGCCACCCGGCAGGCCGGCTCGATCGGCGTCGACGCGGGCTGCGCCGGCGTCTTCGACGAGGCGTGCCCGGGTCACGACAGCGACCTCGCCCTCGAGGAAGGGATCTTCGGCGGCCTCGGCGCCGTGGTCTGGACGGCGTGGGGCGACGGCATGTACCCGGTCTTCGTCGGAAAGGCCGCGGGCGAGGTCGCCAAGATCCGCGTCGTCTTCGACGGCGACCGGCCCAAGCTCGACCGCAGCGTGGCTCGTCCCGCCACCGCCGACGCGAAGCCCTACGGCACGGCGACGAGGTTCGAGGTCGACGACGTCATCGCGCACCCGAAGCTCGGCGCCGGCACGGTCGTCCGGGTGGCCGGCGAGAAGATCGAGGTGCGGTTCCCCGACGCCACGCGCACGCTGGTCCACGGCAAGGGGTAGAGGCTCGGGCCAGGCTCACCCCGCGCTGGCGAGCTCCTTCTGCGACGCCGCCTCGGCGGTCCGCGCCGTGACGAAGGCGCCGATCTTCACGATCGCCTCCACGCCCTCGGGGACGGCCACCGCGAAGGCCTGGAACACGTGCACCATGTCCTCCCAGACCTCGAGCTCCACCACGACCCCGGCCGCCCGCGCGCGCGCGACGAGGCGCTCGATCTGATCGAGGAGCACCTCGGCCCCGCCCGCGTGCACGAGGAGCGGCGGCAGCCCGGCGAGCTCGGCAAGCCCCACCGAGATCAGCGGGTTCTCGAGCCCGGCGCCCCCGGCGTAGGCGCGCCCCAGCTCCACGAGCGCGTCGCCAAGGCCGACGTAGTCGAAGCGCGCGTTCGCCGTCAGCGACGGATCGCCCGCGCTGGGCTCGACCCAGGGCGAGAGCAGCGCGGCGCCGGCGGGGAGCGGGTCCCCCGCGTCGCGCAGCGAGAGGAGCAGCGCGAGCGTGAGCCCGCCGCCCGCGGAGTCGCCCGCGATCACGATCCGCCGCGGGTCCTCGCCGCCCGCGACGAGCGCCCGGTAGGCGGCGAGCGCGTCCTCGACCGCCGCGGGGAACGGGTGCTGCGGGGCGAGGCGGTAGTCGAGGCCAAGCACCCGCGCGGGCGCCGCGAGGGCCAGGCGGATCATCAGGTCCTGGTGCGTCTCCAGCGAGCAGCAGACGTAGCCGCCGCCGTGCAGGTAGAGGATCAGCGGGAGCTCCGCCGGGTCAGCCTCGCGCGGCGTGTGGCAGACCGCGGGCACGCCGCCTGGCGCGAGCCGCTCGAGGGAGACGCGCCGCCGGCGTGGCGAGCCCGGCGCGCGCACGCGCGCGAGCTGGGCCTGCAGCGCGAGCGGGCCCCGGCGCGCGGTGCGCCGGGTGAGCGAGCGGAGCAGCGCGAAGAGCGTCTCGTGGCGCCAGCTCCAGCGCGGGCGCAGGCGCCCCCGGAAGAGCCGCCGGAGGGCGACGAGGAGGCCGGTGCCGAGGAAGACGAGGGCGAGCCAGACGATCATCGAACTCTCGATGCCGCGTCTGTACCAACCTCCGCGAGGGCGGTCAACGGTGAGCTCAGCGCGCCGCCCGCGAGGTGAGCGGCGCGGCTCGCTCCAGCAGGTCGACCTCGACGATCGGCCCGCCCTTGCGCGGGATGCGCAGCGTCTTGATCTCGGCCCTGCGCAGCTTGCCCTCCCAGCTGCGCCCGAGGAGCGGCAGCTTCAGCCGCGCCAGCGTGGCCTGCCCGGCCGTCTCGACGAGCCGCACGATCAGATCATCGCCGTCCTCGGCCTGCTTGACCGCGGTGACCACCACGCTCGCCGGCCCGACCTCGACGAAGGAGGCCGCCTGCGGCCGCTTGCCGCCGTGGATGCCCTGGTAGAGCACGGGCACGGGCGCGCTCAGCTCCTCGGCGCGGCGCGCGATGCCGGCCTCGCGCCAGGTGCCCGCGTGCGGCACGACGAGCAGGCGGAACGACTGGCGGCCCTGATCCTGCCAGGCGATCTGCTTCGTGAGGTCGAGCGCGCGCGGCGGGTGGTGCGCGTAGGGGGCGCCGCGGACCACGGTGAGCCGCAGCTCGCTCCCCTTGGCGCTGAAGCCGTGCTTCGCGTCGGTGAGGAGCGCGAGCCCGCAGGCCTTGCCGCCACAGGTCCCGCTGACGTCGGCCCAGCGCTGCGCGGGCACCTCGCCGCCGTCCAGCGGGCGCTCGACGTGGCCGAAGGGCGCCTCGTAGGTCGCGCGCGGCGCGGCGAGCTCGAGGGGGAGCGTGAGCTTGAGCAGCTTCTGCTGCTCGTGCCAGTCGAGCGTGACCAGCCCCTCCAGCTCGGCGACGCCGGCGCGGAGCACCCAGTCGACGCTCAGCCTCGAGCTCCCGTACGCGTACTGCACGCGCAGCCGCGAGCGGAGCGGCCCGCGCTCGATGACCTGGACCCCCGCGCGCCGGAAGGCGCCGAGCACCTTGTCGTAGGCGCGCACGTCGTGGCCCCAGGTCGAGGAGCGATCCTCGAGGACCAGCGCGCGGAGCCCCTGCCCCGCCGCGAAGGCCTGCCGCCCGCTCCGCTTGTCGAGGAGCGCGAGGCTCCCGTCGGCGAGCAGGCTGACCTTGAGCAGCGCGTTCTCCAGGCCGCGCTCGTCGACGCGCACGACCGGCGGGAGCGGCCGGGGCGGGCCGATCCGCTGCCGCAGCTGGCGATAGCCGAGCGCCGGCACCAGGACGCGGGCGGCGAGGCGGTTCCGCGGCCCGGTCACCGAGCCAGGCGCGACCCACTGGTGCGGGACCGGCCGGCCGCGCTCGTCCTCTAGGAGCGACTCCCCGGCGCTCGCCTCCTTGCCGTCGGCGCGCGTACGCGGCCAGTCGAGCTCGTACTCCACGTCGAGCTGCGCGGGCCACGCGTGCGGGTTGAAGACGACCAGGTAGCTCGAGGCCGGGTCGCTGGTCGGGACCTGCCAGGCGAGCCGCTGCGCGGCGCGGTAGAGGGTCTCGCGCGCGACCTGCAGCGCGAGCCCGTGCGCGTCGCGCGCCGCGCGGTAGTGCTCGGCGAGCGAGGTCCCGGGGAGGCTGTCGTGAAACTGCAGGAAGAGGACGCGCTGCCAGGCCGCCTCGAGCTCCCGCCCCGGGTAGGGCAGCCCCGCCGTCACGCTCGCCACCGCGGCCAGGCGCTCGGCGGCGACCAGCGCGGCCTCGGCCTCGCGGTTGCCCTGCTTGATCGAGGACTCGGCGGTGTAGCAGCCGACGAAGACCGGGTTCAGCTCCTGCCGCACCACGGGCAGGTCCTTCGCCGCGACGGTGCGCCGCACCTCCTCGAGGTAGCGCCCCGGCGTGCTCATCTGCAAGCGCGGCGCGCCGCGCTGCTTCTCCATACGGTGGATCGAGGCGAGCTGCTCGCGGCTCGGCCCGCCGCCGTGATCGCCGATGCCGTAGAAGGCGAGCAGCGTCCGCGACGGATCCAGGTGGTGGTCGGCGAGGCGCTTGAGGCGCCCCTCCATCTGCGGCTGCCAGAGCCCGTAGGCCGCCGGGATGCGGTAGCCGAGGACGCGGCTCCCGTCGGGTGACTCCCACCAGAAGAGCTCGCGCGGCAGCTTGAGCGCGCCGCGGTCAGGCCGCGCGAAGAGGTAGCTGTCGAGCCCCTGCAGCTTGAGGATCTGCGGCAGCGTGATCGCGTGGCCGAAGGTGTCCGGCGCGAAGCCCACCGTGGCCGTGCGTCCGAAGAGCCGCTGCAGCGTGCGCTGGCCGAGGAGCCCCTGCCGCGCCAGGGACTCGCCCGAGGGCAGGTTCGCGTCCGCCTCGACCCACCAGCCGCCCGCCAGCTCCCAGCGCCCCTCCTTCACCCGGCGACGGATCTCCTCGAGCATGGCGGGGTCCTGCTCCGCCACCCAGGCGTAGTGCTGGGCGGAGCTCGCCACCACGGTGACGCTCGGGTCCTCCTTCATGCGGTCGAGCATCGAGCGGAAGGTCGAGAGCGTGACCGCCACGCCCTCGCTCCAGGGCCAGAGCCAGACCGGGTCGATGTGCGCGTGCCCGACGAGATAGAAGCGCTGCTTGTCGGCGCCCTTCGGCCAGGGCTTCTTCGCCCAGGTGAGATCGTGGTCCTCGCCGGACGCGCGGCCAGAGACGCAGAGCGCGAGCGCCGAGAGCAGCGCGAGCGCGGATCGTTTCTTCCCTCTGCCGCTTGCAGAGCGGCAACCGCAGGTGCGAGACAAGGGTTACCTCCAGGTGGCCCGATGATAGGGCATCACGCCCGGAGCACAACCCTCGGGCGATGCCTTATACTGCTGCCATGCGACGGCTCCTGCTGATGGCTGCCCTGACCAGCGCGCTGCTCCTCGGCTGCTGGTCTCGCGACAACCGCCTCGACCCCGGGCGCTGCTCCCCCCGGTGCTCCTCCGCCGAGAGCTGCGTCGACGGGCGCTGCGAGGCCACGCCCCCGGACCACGGCCCCGACCTCGCCCGCGACGCCGCGGCGGCACGCGAGGCGCACCCGACGCGAGCCGTGACCTCGTCCCCTCACCCGACCTCGTCACCCCCTGCCCTGCCTCGGGCTGGAGCAGCCTCACCTCGCCGACCGGCGAGGACCTCTACGCGGTCTGGGGCGACTCCTCCGCGGAGGTCTTTGCCGTCGGCGCCAAGGGGACCATCCTCCACTGGGACGGGACCAGCTTCTCCAAGATGACCTCCCCGACCACGCAGGCGCTGCGCGGCGTCTCCGGCACCTCGGCCAGCGACGTCTGGGCGGTGGGCGACCAGGGCACCGTGCTGCACCTCGAGGGCGGCCAGTGGCAGAGCAAGCCGCCAGCGGGGCTCACGGCGAACCTGCACGCCGTCTGGGCCACCGCAGGGGCGGTCTTCGTCGTCGGCGACGCCGGGACCGTGCAGCGCTGGGGCGGCAGCGCCTGGACGAGCATGCCCGCGCCGACTCCCCAGGCAGCGCTGCGGGCGGTCTACGGCCTCGACGCGAGCGACGTCTGGGTCGCCGGGATGGTGGGCACGCTCCTTCACCTGGAGAGCGGCAGCTGGGTGGACAAGAGCAAAGGCACGATGACCACCATGGGGATCTTCGGCAACCGGGAGAGCCTCTTCCTCGTCGGAGACCCGGAGACCCCGGGGGGCGGCACCCACGGGAACGTGATCGACGCGATGGGCAAGGCCGCCAGCGGGTACGACTCACATGTCCTGCGCGCCATCTCCGGCAGCTCACCGCTCTCCCAGTACTCGTCCCCGGGCGACATCTTCGTCGTCGGCGACGTGGGCGCCGCCTACTACTTCAACGGCAGCCAGTGGATCAGCCAGACCACGGGCGTCGGCATGAACCTCCACGGCGTCTGGCGCAGCGCCGACAACCAGGCCTTCGTCGTCGGCCAGGCGGGGACGCTGCTCCGCCACCAGGGGCCCTGGCGCCCGCTGAAGAGGCTGACCGCTCAGTCGCTCGCTGGC
>JAKLHH010000451.1 GCA_022710245.1 Myxococcota bacterium | reverse complement strand
AACCGCCCGAACGGCCTCGGCGTGACGCCGGTGTCGCAGGTGAGCACCTTCACCGACGACGACCGCGACGACATGGCGGCCGCCATCGACAAGAAGTACAAGCAGCTGAAGGTCTGAGCGTCGACTCCTCCGCGAAGGCCGGCGCTCAGGAGATCCGCGTCCACATCTTCGCCGCCAGGGCGCGGCTCTCGGCGCAGAGCTTCTCCTCGTCGAGCGCGGTGATGCGCTTGCCCTGCATCAGCACGCGCCCGCTGGCGATGGTCGTGTCGACCACCGCGTCGACCATGCCGAAGATGAAGTGGCCGAGGAAGTTTTCGGCGCCGAGGCGCGTGGGCGGCACGTAGTCGAGGATGGCGAGGTCGGCGGCCGCGCCCACCTCGAGCGCGCCGAGCTTGACGCCCGGGAAGAGCCGGCTCGCGATGCGCGCGTTGTTCCAGAGGAGCATGGTCGGCGCCTCGACGAAGGCCACCCGCGGGTCGCGCTTGGCGAGCCGGTGGAGCAGGTAGGCGCAGCGCATCTGCGCCGGCATGTCCGAGGCCATCCCGTCGGTGCCGAGGCCGACCAGGATGCCCTTCTTCAGCATCTCGAGGACCGGCGAGACGCCCACCGCGTTGTTCATGTTCGACTCGGGGTTATGCACCACCATGGTGTCGCTCTCGCGGATCAGCTCGAGCTCCTTCTCGTCGACGTTGATGCAGTGGACGAAGATCGAGCACTTCCCCGAGATGCCCCGCGCGACCAGGCGCTCCACCGTGCGCTGCCCGTACTTCTGCTGGGCGTCCACGAGGTCCTCGGTCCCCTCGGCGACGTGGATGTGGTAGCCGACGCCGTGGCGCTCGGCGACCTCGCGGCAGCGGGCGAGGGTCTGGTCGGAGACGGTGAAGGAGGCGTGCAGGCCCACCATGCCGCCGAGCCGCGGGGTGGGCGAGGCGGCGAGGCGGCGGAGGAAGCGGTCGCTCTCGGCGACGCCGGCGCCCGGCTCGTTGCGGTCCGAGACCTCGTAGCAGAGCGAGGCGCGGAGGCCGCTCTCGAGGACGGCGTCGGCGATCACGTCGAGGCTGCCGTCGCGGCAGGCCGGGCTCGCGTGGTGGTCGATGAAGGTGGTGGTGCCGTTGCGGATGCACTCGATCAGCGGGATCAGCGCGCTCAGGCGCACGTCCTCGCGGGAGAGCGCGCGGTCGAGCTTCCACCAGAGGCGCTCGAGGATCTCGCCGAAGGTGAAGGCCGGCTCGCCCGGAGGCGCGAAGCCGCGGGCCATGGTGCTGTAGAGGTGGTGGTGCGCGCAGATGAAGCCGGGCAGGACCACCTTGCCGCGGGCGTCGAGCGCGACCGGGAGGTGGTGCCGCTGCTTCAGCTCGGCGGTCGTGCCGACGTCGGCGATCTTGCCGTCCTTCACGTAGACCGCGCCGTCGTCGATCACCTGGTTCTTCTCGCCGAGGGTGATCACCGTTCCGTTGCCGATCAGGTACGAGTCCATGCTGAGCTCCATGGTCAGGCTAGCGTGAGTTGTGTACGGGGAGCCCGGCCGGCGAGTCCTGGATACCAGGACGAGGCGGCGCGTGGGGCGCCGCGGGAGGGGCCAAGGCCCCGCCCCGAGCCGAGCGAGCGGGCTCTCTGGTCGTGGTCCGCACCGCGCTCGCCCGCAAGCGAGCGAGGGGTGGGGAGGGGCCCGCGAGCGGGGGTCCCCGCGCGCCGCCGGATCTGGAACACTACGCCTCCTTGAGCGACGCCAGCTCCTCGGGGGTGCGGACGCGCATCTGGATGGCGTGGGCGAAGCACTTCAGCGAGCAGATGCTGCAGCCCACGCAGCGCGCCGGGTCGGTGACCGGGTAGCCCTCGCCGTCGGGGGAGATGGCGAGGTAGGGGCAGCGGTGGCAGTTGCCGCACTGCACGCAGAGCTCGCGCTCGGCCGCCGAGATCTTCTTCACCGGCGAGAGCGCCATGAAGTCGCGCACCGGGTGCGGCAGCGCGACGCCGATCAGCTCCTTCACCGAGCGGAGCCCGCGCTGCTGCAGGAGGTGGCTCAGCCCCGAGTGCATGTCGTCGACGATGCCGTAGCCGTACTTCATCGCCAGCGTGCAGAACTGCACCGTCCGCGCGCCGAGCGCGAGGAAGTTCGCCGCCGCCCTGTAGTCCATCGGGCCGCCGTTGCCGGAGACGTGGACCCCGAGGTGGGCGACCTTGGCCAGCGAGAGGTAGCTGATGTTGAGGATGCCCGCGCCGCTCGCGCCGACGATGACGCCCTCGTCCCACTCGCGCTTGTCGCCGGGGCGGAAGGCGAGGGTGGGGAAGCTGTTGGCGAGGGTGATGCCCGCGTGCTTGCCCGGGTGCTTCGCCATCACCTCCTTGATCGCCGCCACCACGACGGCGACCGAGGTGACCGCGCCGGTCAGCTTGAAGAGCTTGGGCACCTTCGCGTCCCCGGCCTCGAGGATCCAGTCGACGATCTTGGCCGAGAGCGCCGCGTTCTGCGAGACGATGTCGCCCTCGGTGCCGTCGCCGCCCTGCGGGCAGGAGAGGCTGTACTCGATCCCCATCACGCCAGCGCTCTCCAGCTTGAGCGTGTTCGACTGCCAGCCCTTGCGGTCGGCCTCGTCGTTGCCGGAGACCGGGCCGCCGGTGGAGGCCAGGGTCAGGCGATCGGGGAACTCGCGGACCAGCTCCTCGACCTCGCGGCAGACGCGCGCGAGCGGGTGGCCGGAGACGTTGTCGCAGTTGGCGTAGGTCTGCTGGTCGAAGGCGAACATGTACTCGGCGGGGATGTGGATGGGCACCCCGTCGAAGGCCGTCTTCATGATCCCGCCGGCCCAGCCCGCCTGGTAGGCGCGCCGCATCTGCTCGAGGCCGTCCGTCGGGGGCGCGGCCGAGAGGAGGAAGGGCGAGCGGAGCGGGCGGCCGAAGAACTCGCAGTCGAGCGGCACCGGCAGCGGGTCGTAGCCGGCGATCAGGCCGCGGCTCTTGAGCTGCCCGCCGCGGCCGCGCGGAAACTCCAGCGCCGGCCGGCCAGCGAATTCGCCCTGCTCGCCTCCTGCGGAGGCTCCTCGATGGAGGGCGAACTGCTCCTCGAGGCGGAGCGCGGCGTTCTTGCCCGCGGCGGCGGCCTCGACCACGGTGGTCGGGCCCTCGGCGCAGTCGCCTGCGTAGACCACGCGCCGGTCCTCGACCTTCGGGAAGCCGGAGCGGAGCCCGATCGCGATCACCACCGCCTCGAAGCCGTCGCGGCGGAGCGCGGTGCCCGGCACGTCCTCGACGTCGCGCGGGCTGAAGCGGGCCGCGCCCTGGCGCAGCTGCACCTTCAGCGTCTCGAGGCCGCTGACCTTGCCGCCGGCGCCGTGGATGGCCGTCAGGCGCACGCGGCCGTTCACCTCGACGCCGCTCGCGAGGAGACCGTCCATCTCCTTGCGGGTGAGCGGCATCTCGCCGAGCTTCTCCAGGCAGAAGAGCTCCACGCGGCTCGCGCCGCGCGCCTTCGCCGTCACCGCGCAGTCGTAGGCGGTGGCGCCGCCGCCTACGACGGCCACCGCGCCCTTGAAGGAGCGCCGGTCCGGGTGGCGCAGCAGGTCCACGGCGCCGAGCGCGAGCTCCTCGCCCGGGAGGCCGAGCTTGATCGCGTCCCAGAGGCCGGTCGCCACCACCACCGCGTCGAAGCCGCCGCCGGCCGGCGTCAGCAGCGCGAGCGGGTCCTTCACCTCGCGGCCCGTCTCGAGGGAGAGCCCGCGGAGCGAGAGCACCCAGCGCAGGTCGCTGGCGAGGACCTCCTTGTCGAGGCGCTCGTCGGGGATGCAGTTACACATGCCGCCGCCCTGCTCGTCGCGCTCGAGGAGGGTCACCGCGTGCCCGCGCTGGGCGAGGAGCGCGCCCGCCGCGAGCCCGGCCGGGCCCGCGCCGATGACCGCGATCTTGCGGCCGGTGGGCTTCGCGGCGGCGAAGGCCTCGAGGGCGCCGAGCCGCTTCGCGCGCTCGACGATCGCCGCCTGCACCTCGGGGATGCGCACGGCGCCGTCCACCTCGCGGTGGACGCAGGCGCGCATGCAGAAGCGGTCCGGGCAGACCATCCCGCAGATGCCGCCGAGCGGGTTCTTCCCCATGATCAGCGCCGCGGAGCGCCGCAGGTCCTGCGGGTCGCCCAGCGCGGCGGCGCGGATGAAGTCCGCCGGCGAGCAGTCGCAGGGGCAGGCCTGCATGCAGGGCTTCTCCTCGCAGAACTCGCACTTCTCGAGCTCCGAGCGGAGCTGCGCGTCGGTGAACATGTGGGCCCTGGCGTGGAGCGAGGGCTTGCGGAGCGGACGGGGCTGCGGCGTGGTGGGCGGCACGAGATCCTCCTCGGTGGCTGCGGACACCTTGGGTCCACAGCGGAGCCTTCGAGGCTACAACATCCGCGGCACCGCGATCAAATCAAGCCACGCGCGAGCCACTCGCCTCGGGCCATCTGTCGCCCTCGACCACCCACCGGCGCGCACACGCACCTCCATCGCTCGTCCCGGGAGCTCCGTCTGGTACCTGGTCAACGTCGGCTCGAACGAACGAACGCGCCACGACTGGCGCGAGCCGCTCCTCTCCGCTATCGTACGGCCGCTCGTGCGAGGGGGGCACGCATCGGAGGTGCTGGATAATGAGAACGCCGAGAGCGCTCGTCCTCTGCAGTCTGCTCGCCCTCGCGCTCGGCGGCTGCCCGGAGAAGCCGAAGCCGCAGCTGCCCGACCAGGGCGTCCGCAAGGCCCCACCGAAGAAGCCGGCGGTGGACCCCGCGATCGCGGACATCCCGCTCGACTCGAGCGTCCCCGACGATCGCGCCCGCTGGCCCAGGCGGCCGGCGAGCCCGCCCGGCCAGGTGGCGGTGCGGACCATCCTGATCAAGCACAACCACGCCAAGGGCGCGGCCGGTGTGACGCGCGACAAGGCCGCCGCCGAGCGCCGCGCGCAGCGCCTCGCCCAGGCCGCGCGCAAGAAGGGCGCCGACTTCCTCGCGCTGGCCAGGCGCTACTCCGAGGTGCCGGCCCCGCAGCGCGGCGAGGTGCAGGTCCTCTCGCCCGGGCAGATGGGCAAGCACTTCGACGCCATGGCCTTCGGCATGGGCGTGGGGCAGGTCTCCGACGCCTTCGGCACCAGGCAGGGCTTCTTCGTGGTGATGCGGGTGGAGCCCGAGGAGTACTCCTCGGCCCACATCCTGATCCAGTACAAGGGGGCCAAGGTCGCGCCGATCGCCATCACGCGCACGAAGGAGGAGGCGGCGAAGCTGGCGAAGACCGCGCGCGGCCTGGCGGTCAAGCCGGACGCGAACTTCGCCGTCCTCGCCGCGCGCTACTCGGACAGCCCCTCGCGCATCGGCGGCGGCGTGCTCCGTCCGATGGCCCCGGGGCAGATGCCGGCCGACTACAACCCGTACATCGACGCCCTGCGGCAGCTGAAGGTCGGCGACATCTCCGAGGTGGTGGAGACGCCCTTCGGCTTCCACATCATCAAGCGCCTGAAGCTGGAGCGGATCCGCGCCAGCCACATCCTCCTCTCCTTCCGCGGCTCCGAGGGTGACGCCAAGGAGGAGCGCAGCCGACACGACGCCGAGGTGCTCGGCCGCAAGCTCCGCACGCAGGCGGCCGCCGCTGGAGCCGACTTCGCGGCGCTGGCGCGCAAGTACTCGGACCACACCGAGTCGGCCGAGAAGGGCGGCGACCTGGGCTCCTTCGCGCGAGGCATGATGCCGCAGCGCTTCGAGCAGATCGCCTTCGCGCTCAAGGTCGGCCAGGTCTCGGACCTCGTCGAGACTCCGCTCGGGTTCCACATCATCCTGCGCACCGAGTAGCCTCGCCTGCCTCGACAGCCGCCCCCCGAGGGGGCATCATGGTGTGGCGATCAGTCAGGGGCGCCCGATGACCCACGCTCGGATCCAGTTGGTGCTGGCCGCCTGTGCGCTCGCGGTCCTCGCCGGCTGCACCAGGCCGAACCCAGGCTATAGCCCGGAGCCCCCGATCCCCCTCCCCGACGGAGCGCGCGAGGACGGCACCTCGCCGCGCACCGACGGGCGCCCGCCCGGTCTGGAGCCCTCGAGCCACCGCGACCTGCCGATCGGCAAGAAGCCGAGCGGCGTCGATCTCCTGCTCGTCGTCGACAACACCTCGGGGATGAGCTACCCGCAGCAGTGGCTGGCCAACGCGATCAGCGCGCTCGTGAGCGATCTCGCCCAGCTCCCCGGCGCGCCGGTCCTCCGCATCGGCGTGATCTCCACCGACGTGGGCGTCGGGGCCTACGCCAACCTGAACTGCAGCGCGACGGGCGACGCCGGCAAGCTCCTCGTGCGCAGCGGCTGCCCCTCGCCGGCGGGCGGCGCGCGCTGGGTGGAGACGGGGCCGAAGGGCAACGTGGCCTCGGCGGCGAACGCCGTGAGCTGCATGGTCGCGCTCGGTGACCAGGGGTGCGGCTTCGAGCAGCCGCTGGAGTCCATGCGCCTCGCGCTCTCCGGT
>JAKLHH010000450.1 GCA_022710245.1 Myxococcota bacterium | reverse complement strand
CGCGGGGCGGGAGGATCGGCCCGCCCCCCTGACCTCGCTCCTGCCGCTCCCGACCACCGACCTGACCTTGGCAGGGCTTGTCCGGCGGGCGGGCGCTCGCGTACTCTGGACCTCTCTCAGATGCGAGGTGCCGAGGATGTCCACGCTGTCCACGCTGACCTGGCGCTGTCTGATGGTCCGCCGCAAGTGGTGTGCTCTGATCGTCTGTCTGGTGCTCGCGCCGGGGCTGGCCCGCGCACAGGTGGGCCCGTCGGCCGAGGACGGAAAGGCGGTGGCGACCTGGATCGCGGCGCGCGCCAAGGCCGCCGCGAGCGGGGCGCCGGAGCTGGTGCGTGTGCCGCTCAGCTTTCGCTCGCTCGGCTGGGGCTGCGTGTGCCCGGACGTCTTCATCGGCACCTCCCCTCATTCGCACGACGGCGGCGACACCTGGGTGAAGGTCCTCGCCGCCCCGGGGCTCACGCTCCCCGGCATGACCCGCGAGGGGGCGGTGCTCGTCGCCGAGGCGATCTTCACCGGCAAGAGGGTGAAGCTCGACCTCCGCGGCAAGGACGGGCCGAAGGAGCACCTCTACCAGATCTGGGAGCTGAAGGTGCTGCGCACGAAGACGTTCCGCGAGGGTGGCGGTGACGCGAAGGTGCAGATCGTCCTCCCCGCCAGGCAGCTCGCCGAGAAGGTGCCGCCGCTCGCTGACGACCGGCCCTGGATCGTCGTCGTCGAGAGCTACCCGCTGACCGCCAAGCGCAGCCTGAAGGTCGCCGAGGGGCTGCAGAAGAAGCTCGTCGCCGCGGGCTTCACGGGAGCCGAGGTCCTCGACAGCCGGCGCGCGGCGCGGCTCTACTGCTGCTACCAGGTCGTCGCCGCGGGGAGGTTCAAGACCAAGGCCGAGGCGATGGCGGTGGCCAAGCAGGTGCGCGCGAAGAAGTGGAAGGACGTCACCGTCCGGCAGGGGTGGTGAGTCACCTCTCTCCTCCCCGCGCCCGCTGCGCTGCTCCGGTCAGACCGGGCTCGGGACCTGCGGCAGCTGCCTCCGGCCGCGGCGCGAGATCGAGAACAGGACCCGGGTGAAGCCGCTGAAGATCATGCTGATGCCGATCAGCGTGCCCAGCGCCCACTCGCTGCTCGCGGGCCAGCTCCTCCAGATCAGCGCCGCGAGGACGAGCGTGACGCCGCCGTCGACGAGGAGCCACCCCCAGCCCGGGAGGGGCCGCAGCCGGAAAGCGATGATGAACTCGAGGGCGCTCTCGACGAGCAGGTAGATGGCGAGGAGCAGCGTCAGCGCGGCGAGGCCCCGCAGCGGGTGGGTGAGCAGGTAGAAGCCGACCACGAGGTAGACGACGCCGAGGAGGATCTGCCCGACCACGTCACGGCCGCTCCGCCGGTTCCAGGCGAGCCCGAGGTGGGCGACGCCGCCGGCGATCACCAGCCAGGCCACGACCAGGTTGACGGCGACGCCAGCGACTCCCGGCAGGATGATCGCCAGCAGCCCGGCCACGATCATCCAGACGGCGAGCGCGATCGACCACCCGCCGCGAAAACTCTCCCGCGAGATCGTTCCTTCCTGCGGTGACATGGCTCCCCTCCCTGCGACTGCGGCGAGGGGATGCAGGTTTGGTGCCCGGATGACGGCCTCACCGTGATGACCGAGCACAGCGTCGAGGGAAGAGCGCAGCGAAGGGAGGCGCGGGGGGCTCGGTCCGGGGCGCAGCGAAGGGAGGCGCGCGGGGTGGGGCTCAGTCCGGCCCGATGAACTGCTGCAGGTCCCCGCCGCCCACCTCGTAGAGCGCGGTGCCGGAGGTGATCCAGAAGTGCTGGAAGGCGCCGAAGCCCATCCCCTCCACCGACTGCTTCGCGGTCTCCATGTACTTGAAGACGTTCTTCTGCACCCACTTGCCGGTCGCGGCGTCGCGGTAGTACTGCGCGAGGAAGTCGCTCGTCATGTCCGAGACATAGACATACGGTATCCCGGTCTTCGTATCGACCACGACCTCCATCCCGTCGCCGTGGCCGCCAGCGAGGTTCGGCCAGTCGAACTCCGCGGCCCAGCCGCCGCCGTCGGGATAGTAGGCGTAGACGCGACGGGTGACGCTGTCGACCTTCTGGTCGTTGGCCGCGTACCAGCGCTTGTTCACCTCGTCGTAGCCGAGCAGGCACATGGCCACCTTGGGGTTATGGGGGACGACGAGGTTCGTCACGCCGGTGGCGAGGATGAACTCGTAGACGTCGCTGCCGCTGGACGCATCGTCGCGGCGCAGGAAGTAGACGCGGTCCGCGGCCGCGTAGAGCTCGCCGATGCTCGGCTGGCCGAGCTTCACGTTGGAGTAGGTCTTGAGGAAGGTCAGCTTGCGCGCCTCGATGGGCCCCTTGGCGTCGGGGTTGTCGGGGTGCTGGTTCGGCTCCAGCTTGCCGTCCTTGTCGCTGTCGACGAGCTCGACCCGGTAGACGTCGAGCTGGGTCGCGCGGTTGACGTAGATCAGGTTCCCCTGGGTGTCGCCGACCGTGGAGACGATGGAGTCGACGTCGTAGCCGCCCTTGAAGTCGCTCTTGCCCGTCTCGAACATGGTGAAGAGGTAGTAGGTGCCGGTCGCCGTGGGGCTGCCGGTCGGCTTGAGGGTCTCGCACTTCTTCGTGCTGGCGTCGCAGACCTGGGCCTTGGACGGATCGCAGGTCGCGACCGTGCTCCAGGAGGCCTCGTCGCTGCCACAGACCCGCACCAGGTTGCCGAGGCAGCCGCCCGCCCCCGCCTTGCAGAGCTTGCAGGTGCCGCCGCTGCACGCCCCGCTCTTGCAGTCGTGGTCGCTTCCGCAGGCCTTGCCCTCGAGGCAGCCCCCGCAGCGGGTGCCGCCGCAGTCGATGTCCGTCTCGTCCTGGTTCTTCTTGCCGTCGAGGCAGGAGACGTCCGAGCTGTCGGACGAGCCATTGGAGCCGGAGGATGTCCCGTCGCCGAAGGCGACTGACTCTCCCTTGCAGCCGGTGACCCCGAGGGAGGCGAACGCGAGAGCCACCAGAAACCGCCAGCCGATCGCTTGCTGCATGGGCCGTCCTTGCCAGGCTGTTCGATCAACGTAGCCGTGAGGGGGGACTATTTCAAGGCAGGTTGATGCTGACCGCGAGGCCGAGCACCCCAGGTGCAGCCGCGCGCTCACTGCCGCCTACCCATGAGGCCGCAGGATAACCTCTCGACGGATCACTTCTCGACGTAGCCTGCCGCGAAGGTGATCACGCAGACGGTGCGAAAGCGCGCGTGCTTGCCGCAGCCGACCCCGGCCACCCGGAAGCCAGCGTCGAGGATGTTCTTGCGGTGGCCTCGTGAGGGGACGCCGTCGTCGATCAGCAGCTGCGCCACCACCTCGGCCGCGTCGCGGCCGCCGTACTGGATGTTCTCGCCGGCCTTGCCCTGCCAGCGTCCGTAGCGCTCGAGGCGGGTGAAGGTGTCCGCGCGGTCGCTGCCGACGTGGCTCGTCAGCCCTCGCGGCCCGAGGTCGTCCGCGTGCGCGCGAGCGGCCCGCGACATCCCGCGCGAGGGGGCCAGCGTCGGAGCGGCCCGCGCGGCGCGGAGCGCCCTGACCGCGCCGTCGAGCGCCGCGACGCCCTCGGAGGTCATCAGCGGCACCTGGCCCGGGAGCTTGAGCAGCCTGCCCTCGTAGTGGGGCCTCTGCCGCGTCAGCCGCGCGGCGTAGCCCCTGGGGTCCGCGCGGACGCGGTTGAGCTCCTCGAGGACCTGGCGCTCGAGCGGCGAGAGGTAGCTCGCGGGCGCCGCGAGGGCGGGGGCCGCGATGATCGGGACGAGGCCGAGGAGGAGAGTGCGAAGGCTCATGGGCAGATCATGCACCAGCCGGAGGTGGCCGTCAGCGTCAGGTCACCCGGGGGGGACGCAAGCGCCGTTGCTGCAGATCAGCCCTGCCGCGGTGCAGCTGGTGCACGCGCTGCCGCCGCTCCCGCACTGGTCGTCGGTGCCGCCGCCGGCGCACATCGTGCCCGTCCAGCACCCGCCGCAGCAGGTCCCCGAGTAGCAGGTCCCGGAGGTGCAGCCGGCCCCGTCGGCGGCGTTCCCGAGGGAGCAGCTGCCGTTCTGACAGCTGTACTGCTTGCAGGTGGGGGCGCTCGGGCAGGCCTTGCAGGCTGCGCCGCCCACGCCGCACGCGCTCGCGGTGGTGCCCGTCACGCACTTCTTCTTGGTCCCGTCCCAGCAGCCCTTGCAGCAGAGGCCGCCGTAGCAGAGGCCGCCGGTGCAGGCCGAGCCGTCGGGCTTCGCGGGAGCGCCGCAGGCGCCCTGGCTGCAGCTCGAGGCCGCGGCGCGGCACTCGGTCTGCGTGCAATCGACGCAGCTCACGCCCCCCGAGCCGCAGCGGGTGTCGGTGCTCCCGGCCTGGCAGTACTGGCCGTCGAAGCACCCCTCGCAGCAGCCGCCGTCGTAGCAGAGCCCCCCGGTGCAGGTGCTGCCGTCGCCCTTGGGGATCCCCTGACAGTGCTTGGTCCCGCCGCCGCAGCCCATGGAGAAGGAGGTGCAGGCGCTGCAGTCGACGCACGCATGCCCCAGGCTTCCGCAGGCGGTCTGGCCCGCCCCGGCGAGGCAGCTCTGTCCGTCCCAGCAGCCAGCGCAGCAGCTGCCCTTGAAGCAGAGGCCACCAGTGCATGTGGTGCCGTCGGGCCTGGGCTTGGTGGTGCAACCCTTGGCCGCCTCGTCGCAGACCGAGGTGACGCAGGGATCGCTGGAGGGCGAGCAGGATCGCGCGGTGCCGACGCACTTCCCCGCCTGGCAGCGGTCCTCCATGGTGCAGAAGAGGTGGTCGTCGCAGGGGGTCCCCTCGGAGGTCCCCGTCGGGCACGCCGGGAGGTCTGCCCGGAAGAGATCCGGCGGGACGCTCTGCTCACGGCCTCCCTCGGTGAACAGGTCTCTGGTGACGACCACGTCGCGCGAGGACGAGTCAGGGCTCGCGCTCGTGACGCAGACGCCCTGCACCGGGTCGCAGGTCGCTCCCGGCCCGCAGCTCTGAACGTTCGAGCAGGGACGACCGAGGCTGGCGAGCGGCTTGACGGTGCAGCCCGCGAGGAGCAACGCGAGCGCGACGATGCCACCGTTCCAGTGCCGTGACCCCACCCCTCCAGGATAGACGAAGTGCCGGGTCGGGAAAAGCGGTCCTGTGGTATCGTGGCGGCCGATGCGCTGGTACCAGATCCTGCTGGTGGTCCTCGGCTGCCTCGTCGGCTTCTACCTCTTCGCCCGCGTGCGTGTCCTCCGGCGCCTCTTCGCCGACCGGCACTTCGAGGCGGTGGCGCGGGCCCTCACCGGGCTGCGGCGCGCCGCGGTGGAGCTCGCTGACCAGCCGCACGACGATCCGGCGCGTGACCCGCGGGTCTTTCTCTCCCCTGGCGGGCTCGCGGTGGCCTACACCATCCGCCCCGAGGGCGAGTCCTTCATCCACCACCTCTCGCTCAGCATCGCGGGCGGGTACACGCCGCACGCGGTCGGCGCCACGTTCGGGCTCTTCGCGGCGCGGCTGCTCGGCCTGCCGGAGGAGCGGCTCCTCCTCGGCGTGGCACGCTCCACCGTCCACCACCTCGAGGTCACGCTCGCGCAGGCGGAGCACGAGCGCGCGCTGGCGCACGGGATGGCGGTGCCCTCCTCCGAGGAGCTCCACGCGCTGCGGGCCGAGCTGGATCGCGCGCGGCGGCGGTGGGGCCGGATCGAGCTGCCGCGGGGGGAGTGATGCACCGCCGCGGACTGGTCCTCGCGCTCGCCGTCTGGCTCGCGCTCCCGGCCCCGCTCCGCGCCGAGCCTCGCTTCGAGGTCCGCCCCGGCCGCCTGCTCGGGCTGATGAGCTTCCTCGAAGCACTCGGCGACGGGCGCCGCGGCTCGGCGCAGCTCCTCGCGGCGTTTCGCGGCAGCCGCCACGATGACGAGCCTCGCCGCGCCTTGATCGCCGAGTACCGTCGCCTGCGTGAGGCTCACCTCGGCGCGAGCTACCGGTTCGGTGGCGCGCCCGCCGCGCGAGGGGGCGCGAGCTTCTCGTTGCTGCCGTTCCTGGAGCTGCAGAGCGCGTGGGCCAGCGACCTGGCCGACCTCGGCGTCCGCACCGCGGGGCTGATGCCGGTCCCCGAGCACCACCGCCTCCTGCAGATCCTCGGCGCGCTGGCGCCCATCTACGACGAGCTCGTCTGGCAGCCGTCGCGGCGCAAGCTCGCCCTCTACCAGCACCGGCTCGAGGCGCTGGCCCGCCGGGTGAAGCTGCCGAAGCTCTTCGCGCAGGCGGCGCGCTTCTACGGTGCGGCCTGGCCCGAGCACGCGCCCCTGCGCATCGTGCTGCACCCGATCCCCGGCGGCCGGGGCGCGACCAGCGCGACGGTGGTCGAGGGCACCGCGCTCGTCGAGGCGCTCCTCGAGGAGCGAGACCTGGAGGGTCGCTTCGGGGTGGTGGTGCACGAGCTCTGCCACGCCCTCTACCAGGCGCAGCCCCTCGCCCT
>JAKLHH010000045.1 GCA_022710245.1 Myxococcota bacterium | reverse complement strand
CGCGAGCTGGAGAACACCATCGAGCACGCCATGGTCCTCACCGAGAGCGAGCTGATCGAGTCGGAGAGCCTGCCGGCCAAGATCCGCGAGAGCAAGGACCGCATCCGCATGACCCTGCTCTCCAGCGAGCTCAGCATCAAGAAGACCACCCGCATCATCGAGGAGGAGCTGATCCGGCGCGCCCTCAAGCGGACCGGAGGCAACCGGACCAGCGCGGCCAAGATCCTGGAGATCAGCCACCGCGCGCTCCTCTATAAGATAAAGGAGTACGGGATCACGGATCGCTAGCGCAGAAGAGCCAGAACGCCTGAGGTTTCCAGCTGTATTTGGTGGAGCGGGCACTTTTTTGGACAGCGGATTGGGCCTGTGGTACCGTGTCGCATAAGGTGTAGTAGAGTAGAGAAAAGTAACCCATGCGCCGACATGTAGGACATGGCAGTGCCGGGACCGCAGGCGTGCAGCTGTTTCATGGTCGCGGCAGCAACGCACGACCGCCCGCCCTGTGCGGCGCCGCGACAATTGGCTGTGATCGTCGTCCATGGGTTATAATCGCCCCGTATCGCCAGAAATCGGGATCGGTGCTCTCGCGGGCGGAGATCGGGGCGAGCGATACGGCACGGCTTTCCGATCGCCGGAGAGTGGGCGCTGGCCCACGAATCGGGCGATTGGTGGACCAAGCTAATGCAATGCGATTGAGCACTATGCGATAGGTAAATTTAACTTAATTATGTGTAAATTATAGTGTGTTGTACTTGACAGCGAAGAGGCTGGGGTTTCATAATCGGCCCAATCTGCTAGCCAAATTCTTCGGCCCTCGAGCTACAGAATGGGACAGAGATGAACACCCCCAAGACCGAGCACACGCAGCGCGCAGATGAGAGCGAGCGAGCAAGAGAGACCGAATCGCGTTCGCACCACTCGCCTGCTGGCGAGGCCGGCGGTGAGAAGCGATCGGAGAAGAGCTCGCAGGGCGCTGAGAAGCACGCCGAGAAAAAATCGGACGCTGCGAGTGCGGAGAAGAAAGCTGATGCTGCTGCAGAGAAGCGATCAGACTCCGCGAAGAGCTCGGCAGTCAAGCCCAAGGCGAGAGGGAAGAACAACGTCCGCATGCTGAGGATGGAGCGCATGATGAGCAAGGCCGAGCTGGCCCGCCGAGCGGGGCTCTCGACCCTCACCATCGACCGGGTGGAGAAGGGGATGGCATGCCGGATGGACACCAAGCGCAAGATCCTCGAGGCGCTGGGTCTCACTCCCTCGGACCGCGTCAAGGTGTTCGGCGATGATGACTAGGTGTGAGGGCCGAAGGCGATGGCTTGAATGGCGAAGAACTGTATCGGACTCGACGTTGGCAGCAGCGCCATCAAGGTAGTCCAGGTCAAGGCGTACAAGCGCGGCGTCCAGCTCGTCAACTTCGGCATCGAGCCCGTCCCGCCCCAGAGTATCGTCGACGGGTCGGTGATGAACTCGGGCGCGGTCGCCGAGGCGATCTCCTCCCTCTTCGGGAAGCTGAAGATCCGGCAGAAGGAGGTGAGCCTCGCCATCTCCGGCCACTCCGTCATCATCAAGAAGATCACCGTCCCGGTGATGACCGAGGACGAGCTGGAGGAGCAGATCACCTGGGAGGCCGAGCACCACATCCCCTTCGCCAAGGACGACGTGGAGATCGACTACCAGATCTTGAGCAGCGAGACCGGGCAGAACCAGATGGAGGTGCTGCTGGTCGCGGCCAAGAAGGAGGTCGTCTCCGACTACACCGCCCTCATCCGTGAGGTGCACCTGCACCCGGTGGTGGTGGACGTCGCCGCCTTCAGCCTGCAGAACTGCTTCGAGCAGAACTACGGTCAGACCAAGGAGACCATCGCGCTCCTCAACGTGGGAGCGTCGATCAGCACCATCAACATCATCGCGGGCGGCATCTCCACCTTCACGCGCGACATGACGATCGGCGGGAACTCCTTCACCGAGGAGATCCAGAAGCAGCTGAACGTCGGCTACGAGGAGGCGGAGGCGTACAAGTGCGGCGGCACCGCGGGCGACGAGGTCGTCCCGCAGGAGGTCGACGAGATCCTGCGCCAGCAGGCCGAGGTGATGGCCGGCGAGTTCCAGCGCTCCTTCGACTTCTACCTCGCCACCACCTCGGAGGGGTCGATCGACAAGATCTACCTCTCGGGCGGCAGCGCGCGGGTCCCGGCGCTGCGCAAGGCCATCGAGGCGCGCGCGCGCATCCCGCTCGAGATCATGGACCCCTTCCGCGGCGTCACCGTGGACAGCTCGAAGTTCGACATGGAATACGTGCAGTTGCAGGCACCCATGGCAGCGATCGCGATGGGGCTGGCGCTGCGGAGCGAGGGAGACTCCCTGTGAGCGCGGGAGCAAGCCGCGGCGCGCCGCGCTCGGAGCGGCGCGACCAGCAACCGGAGCGGCGCGACCAGCAACCGGAGCGGCGCCCCACACCGCAGAGGGCGGTGGTGGGCCGCTGCCGCGACCAGCAACTGCGAGCGGCCGGCAGCAGACCGGAGGAGTGCAAATGATCCGCATCAACCTGCTCCCCGTCAGGCAGGTCAAGAAGGTCCAGGCCGGGCAGAGGCAGCTGCTCATCTTCTTCGCCTTCATCGCCGCCGAGGTGGTGGGCATGTTCTTCCTCTACACGTTCAAGTCGGACGAGGTGGACGAGAAGACGCGCAAGACGAAGCAGCTGGATGGCGAGATCGCCGAGCTGAAGAAGCAGGTCGGCGACTTCGACCAGCTGCAGCAGCAGCGCGATCGGCTCCTCTCCCAGCGCGAGATCATCAACACGCTGCAGAAGGCGCGCACGGGCCCGGTCTGGATGCTCCGCGAGGTCTCGGACATCCTCACGACGGGCAAGGGCCCCACCGTCGAGCAGACGAGGTACGAGGCGCTGATCCGCTCCAACCCGAGCGCGGCCTTCAACCCCCGCTGGAACCCGAACCGACTCTGGATCGAGGGCTTCGACGAGAAGAACGGCGCGCTGAAGCTCCACGGGAAGGCGAAGGACTACGACGACGTCGCCGAGTTCAACAAACGGCTCGCGCTCTCGCGCTACTTCTCCGAGGTCTTCCTCGAGCGCAACGACCAGATGGTGGACGGCGCCCTCGGGCTCAAGGTGGTCCGCTTCTCACTCCGCTGCCGGATCACGTACTAGGAGGCACCCATGGCGCTCAACACCGGCGAGCTCGTCGAGAGATTCAGCAAGGCACCGACGAAGAGCAAGGTCATCGGGCTGGTCTTCCTCGGGGGGATTTTTGGCGCCGTCTTCTATTTCATGTTCTACTCGGACGTGGCTGACAAGGCCGTGAACCTGGGCAAACGGATCGTGACGCTGCAGCAGGAGAAAGCATCGTACGAGGACAAGCAGCGGCGCTACAACTCGTTCCGCGCCGAGGTGGCGAAGCTCCTCGAGGAGCAGAAGGAGCTCCTCAAGGTGCTGCCGACGGACGCCGAGATCCCCAGCTTCCTGCAGTCGCTCCACGCGCAGGCCGAGCTCGCGGGGCTGAACATCCTCGTCTTCGAGCAGGGCGCGGAGCAGCCGCAGAACTTCTACGCGACGATCCCCGTCAAGATGGAGCTCAGCGGCTCCTACTTCCAGATCAACAAGTTCTTCTACTCGGTCGGACAGCTGAAGCGCATCGTCAACATCCGCGACGTCGTGCTCAGCAACCCGACCAACGTCGAGGGTGAGGGGAGCGTGATGCTGAAGGCTACCTTCACCGCCAGCACCTTCCGTTTCCTGGCGCCGCCGGAGCCCAAGGGCCCCCCGGGCGCGCCGCCACCGCCGCACGGCTAGGAGAGAGACCATGACCCGTTTGGCTCTCAAGCTACTTCTCCTGGCCCTCTGCGTGCTGCTCGCCGCGAGCTGCGACGACAAGCCCAAGACGCCGCCGGCCAAGATGCCTCCGCCGGGCGCGCCGCCGCCGCCGCCAGGCCCGCCGCCGGGTGTCCCGGGTGCGCCGGGCGCGCCAGGTGCGCCGGTGGCCGCCGCGCAGCCGTCGAAGCCGCCGCCCGAGCTCACCGACAAGGACTTCGCCGAGGGGCCCGCGAACCGCGATCCGTTCCGGACCTTCCTCAAGGAGTTCAACAAGCCGATCCGCCAGGCCGCCAAGCAGCAGCGGAAGGTGATCCTGCCCCGCTACGCGCTCGACGAGCTGAAGCTGATCGCCGTGGTCTCGGGCGGCACCCGGCCGCGGGCGATGTTCCGCGACCCGACGGGGCTGGGGGTCACCGTCAAGCGCGGGGACTACATCAGCAAGAACGCGGGCAAGGTGAAGCAGATCCTCACCGACAAGGTGGTCGTCGAGATCGAGGAGCAGGCCGAGGACAAGAACACGCTGGTCGACCGGGTGATCGACCTGAACCCGAAGGAGGCCAGCGAGGGCGGGAGCGGCGCCGAGGAGGCGAGCAGGTAGATCGAGCAGCCCGGGTGCGCCCGGGCACGGCCGCCGAGAGGCGGCGACGCGGGTGAAGGCAGATCACCCGCGGGGAGCGCGCGGCGCTCTCGATCCGGGGTGGCCTCCTCGTCGGAGGCCGGCAGCGAGAAGTGAGACGGGAGCGCGAGCTCCCGAGAGTGGCCGTGTGGGCCGGGCGGAGTCGTGTGCCCGGAGGTTGGCGTGGGCGGCGGGCCGTGACGATCGCGATGGGCAGTGCCGGAGAGCGATCCGGTCGATACCTTCAAGGAGAGCGGCGATGAGCCCCAAGTCGTTGCAGAGCCAGAACGAGCACCTCGGGCGCGGTCCCGGCGGAGTGGTGGCGACCCCGCCCGTGCGGGCCGGCCTCACCGGGCTGATGTTCGTGCTGGCCGCGCTGCTCGCAGGGCCGGCGGCGGCGGACGGACGCGGCCTCAACACCATCTCCGGGCTGAAGGTCAGCGAGCGCGGTGACGCGACGGAGATCGAGGTGCAGGCCTCGGCGAAGCCGATGTTCTCGGTCTTCAAGCTGGAGCGCCCCTCGCGGCTCACCGTCGACATCGCCAACAGCCAGCTGCGTGGGGTCTCACCACTGCTCGACGTGGACAGCTGGGCGGTGAGCCAGGTGGCCACCACGCAGTTCTCCACGCACGCGTCGACCATCGCGCGGGTGATGATCAACTTCAAGCGGCCGGCGCACTACACGGTGAGCACCGACGGGCACAAGCTGCGCATCGTGGTGGCGCCGCACGACGCCCGGCCGAAGACCGACCCGGTGCGGCTGTCCCGCGAGCTGGAGACCGCGCGCCAGGCGGCCGCGCAGAGCAAGCGCGCACAGACCGAGGGCCAGGCTGCCCTGGCGGACGCGCGGCAGCAGAGCGCGCTGCTGAAGCAGGAGGCCGAGGCGGCGCGCAAGGTCGCCGAGCAGCGCCTGCAGGCCGTCAAGGAGGCGCGCACCGCGGCGGACCGCGAGCGGCTGCAGGCCGAGGCCGCGCGCCTGACCGCGCAGCAGCGCGAGCAGCAGAAGGCCGTCGCGCTCAAGCAGCTCGCCGAGGAGCGGCAGCAGGCTCAGGCCGCGCTGGCCACGGCGGAGAAGCAGCGGCGCGAGGAGCGGCAGCAGGCCCAGGTCGCGCTGGCCACGGCGGAGCAGCAGCGGCGCGAGGCGAAGCTGGCGAAGGCTCAGGCGGTCGCGGCGAAGGCCGAGGCAGACCGCGCCAGGGAAGAGGCGAACGCGTCCCGGCTGGAGGCGAAGAAGCAGCGTGACGAGGCGGCCGCGCAGGCGGTCGCGCTGAAGCAGGCCATGGGCGAGGCCCTGCGTCGCACCCGCGCGCTGAAGGCGGCGCAGCTCGAGGCGACGCGCCGGCAGGCGGCGCTCGGCGACGCGCAGCGCGGCCTCGCGGCTCGCGAGCAGGAGGTCAAGCGGCTGCAGGCCGAGATGGCGCGCGCGCGCGTCGTCGCCGCCCAGGACGCCGAGGGCAACCGCGCGGCGGCGGCCGCTGCGCAGCGTCGCGTCCGTCAGATCGAGGCGAGCCTCGACCGCGCGCTGGCGCAGGTGAAGAAGGCGCAGACGGCGCGCGCTCAGACCGAGGAGCGCCTGGGCGAGGCCGAGCAGCGCCGCGAGGCAGCCGAGCGTGGTCGGCTCACCGCGGAGTCGGCGCGCACGCAGGCGCAGCGCGCGAAGCAGCAGGCGGAGCTCGCGCGGCTGGCGGCCGAGAAGGCGCAGAAGAAGGCCGAGTCGGCGCGCACGCAGGCCGAGGAGCGGCTCGCGCAGGAGGAGTCGCGGCGCAAGCAGGCCGACAAGGCCCGCGGCGAGGCGGAGACCCGCGCCGCGGCCCTGGCCAAGGCGCAGGGCGAGGTGAGCGCGCGCAAGGCCAAGCTCGAGGAGATGGCGACGCGCGTGAAGCAGCTCGAGACGGCGCTCGGTCAGGCGCAGCAGCGCGAGCGGTCGCAGCGCGGCGCGCTGGCCACGGCGCAGCAGGAGGCCGAGCAGAGCCGCGCGGCGACCCAGGTGGCCCAGCGCAAGCTGCAGGAGCTCACGCACGGCGTGGCCGCCGAGCGCAGCCGCGGGGCGGCGCTGGCGAAGGAGACCGCGCGGGTGCAGCTGGAGCTGCAGCGGCAGAAGCAGGTCGCGGCGGCGGCGCTGGCCGAGGTCGAGCGCACGCGGCTGAGCGCGGCCGAGGCGAAGGCGCGCCTCGCGAAGCAGACGGACGAGGCGGGCAAGCGCGTCGCCCGGGCGGAGCTGCAGCGCGCCGAGCAGCGGCTCGTGGCCGCGCAGAGCTCGCGTCAGCAGGCCGAGCAGGCGCGCGCCCGCCTGACGGGCGAGATCCGCAAAGGCGAGGCCCAGCAGCGGGCCTCCACCGCGGCGCTCCAGGCGGCGCAGCGCCGCCTCGGTGAGGCGCGCGGCCTGGCCGAGAGCACCGAGCGCAAGCTCGCGGACGCCGAGCGCAGGCTGGGCGAGAACCGCAAGACCCTGGAGACCACCATCGCGCTCAGGCGCGCCGAGGAGAGCAGGCGCCAGGGCGTGGAGAAGGCGCGGCGCGGCGAGGAGCAGCTCCTCGGCGAGGCCGAGGGCAAGCGTCGCGTCGCCGAGCGCGAGCGCGACGGCGCGCAGAAGCGCCTCCTCGAGGTGAGCGCCGCGCTGGCGAAGGCCAAGCAGGCGCGGATCGCCGAGGAGAAGGCGCTCGCGCAGCTGAAGCAGGAGCAGGCGAAGGCGAACGAGGAGCTCGCCCGCGCGGCGGCGGCGCGAGAGGACGCGCGGCAGCGCGAGGCGAAGCAGCAGCGCGAGGCGAAGCAGGCGCTGGCGAGGAGCGCCGCCATGGCCGCGCACGCCGAGAGGCAGCTCGCGGCGAAGGAGAAGGCTCTCGCCGCGGCCAAGGCTCCGCTCGCCCTGGTCAGGGACATCCGCTACGTGGACGGACGGCAGTCGGTCCAGGTGCAGATCCAGCTCGAGGGCAGCGCCGGCCACCGGCTCAGCAAGGAGGGCGGGGTGCCCGCGCTCACGCTCGAGGGGGTGGTGCTGCCGCGGCTCCTGCAGCGGACGCTGGACACCAGCGAGTTCAACGGGCCGGTGGAGCAGATCTCCTGCTTCGTGCCCGACGCGCGGCGCGGCGCCGCGGTCCTCAAGGTCAGCCTCCGCGACGGCTCGGCCTCCTCGCGCGTCCGGCGTGAGGGCGACCGCCTGATCTGGGAGTTCCCCAAGCCGGCGCTGGCCAAGGCCGCGCCGTTCGCGGCAGGGCCGAAGGGCGACCGCCAGGCCGACGCCTACTCCTATCGGTCGGAGCAGGTCGCGGGTGCTCGCGTGAAGCGGAGCCGCGAGACGCGGCACTACAGCGGGCGCCGCATCGACCTCGACTTCAAGGACGCGGACATCCACAACATCCTCCGCCTGCTCTCCGAGGTGGGCAACGTCAACATCATCACCTCGGACAGCGTCCAGGGGCGCGTCACCATCCGCATGCACAACGTCCCCTGGGATCAGGCGCTCGACGTCATCCTGCGGGCCAAGGGGTTCGGCCAGGTGCGCGAGGGGAACCTGGTGCGCGTGGCGCCGGCCGGCGATCTGGAGAAGGAGCGCGAGGCTGAGATCGCGCGGATGAAGCAGGTGATGCTGCTGAAGCCGCTCGAGACGCGCCTCATCCCGCTCAGCTACGCCAATGCGTCCTCGATGCTGCCGAAGCTGCAGTACACCATGAGCCCGCGCGGCGCGCTCTCCTTCGACGAGCGCACCAACATGGTCATCGCCCGCGACATCAGCGGGAACCTCGATCTGATGGAGCGGCTGATCCGCAGCCTCGACACCCAGACCCCGCAGGTCCTGATCGAGGCGCGCATCATCGAGGCCCGCACCAACTACTCCAAGGAGCTCGGCATCCAGTGGGGTGGGTTCTTCACCGCCTCGCAGGCGACCGGCAACTCCACCGGGCTCGTCTTCCCGAACACCCTCGGCATCGGCGGCGGCGCGGCGGACGGGCAGGAGCCGCTCAACGGCCTCATCCCGAGGCCGACCAACCCGGCCTTCGCGGTGAACATGCCGGCCTCGACGGGCACCGGGCGAGGCGGCGCGATCGGCCTCACCATGGGCTCGGTCTCGGGCAACGTGAACATCAACCTGCGCCTCTCCGCGGCCGAGTCGACGGGCGACATCCGCATCGTCAGCGCGCCCAAGATCACCACCCTCGACAACGTGCAGGCGCGCATCGAGCAGGGCGTCACCATCCCGTTCTCGCAGGTCAGCGCGGCCGGCGTGCAGACCACCTTCCAGGACGCGAAGCTGAGCCTCTCGGTGAAGCCGCACGTCACCGCCGACGGCAGCGTGGTGCTGCAGCTCGAGGTGACCCGCAACGAGCCGGACTTCGCCAACACGGGCGCCAACGGCGCGCCGACCATCCTGAAGAAGCAGGCGAAGACCGAGCTGCTGGTCAAGGACGGCGACACCGCGGTGATCGGCGGCATCTACACGACCCGTACCGGCCGCTCCTACGCCAAGGTGCCGTGGTTCGCCGACATCCCGGTCATCGGCTACCTCTTCCGCAACCGCCGCGAGACGTCGGACCGCGAAGAGGTCCTCGTCTTCATCACGCCCCGCATCATCAACCGGGCACAGAGCATCGGGCGCTAGCGTGGGCCCGGGCCGGATGACAAGAGTGCTGCAACCGCGTACCATTGGCCGTGACGCGGCCAGAGCTGTTCGCAAGGAGGCGCGCATGATCTCCAGGTTTGCCGTGACCCTGGCGGGGGCGCTCGCCCTGGGCGGGGGCTGCGTGGATGACTACGGCTCGTTCTACATCAGCAAGACGCTCGTCCCTGGTACTGGCTGCACGCCGCCGTCGGCGAGCTCGGTCTACCTCAGCGCGGGGCTCTTCGACGTCAGCGGGCTCTGCGGGGCGGCCGGGTACATGATCTGGGCGAACGTGGAGAACCAGCTCGCGGCCACCAAGAGCGGGACCGAGGCCGAGCGGAACAACATCCAGCTGCGTGAGTTCCGGGTCTCCATCGACCTCGGACCCCAGATCCCGCCGATGGGTTTCGGCGACGCCGACCTCCACTACAGCGTGCGCACCTCCGGGGTGATCACACCTGGCGGCACCTCCGTCGTCCCCTTCGAGGCGATCAGCCAGAGCCTGGCAACCAAGCTCGGCCAGGTGCCGAACATCCAGGATCCCTTCCGGCCGCAGATCGTGGTCGAGTTCCGCGCCGCCGGTGTGCGCAGCGGCTCGGACATGGAGTCGGGCCCCTATCAGTTCCCGGTGACCATCTGCAGGGGCTGCTTGGTCAAGCAGAGCGCGGCCTCCTGCTACGACCTGCTGCACCCCGATCCGAAGAACCCGACGCCGCCGGTGTACACGACCAACGTCTGTGGCCTCCCGCAGGACTCGCCGGTCACCAGCTGCTCGGGCACCGGTGGCCTCACCTGCCTGATGACCGAGTAGCGATCCTCGAGCGGCCTGGCGCTGCCTGGAGCGGGCGCGTGGCCGCGACCAACCTGGAGCATCCCCGCTGAAGCTCTCCCTCGCCGTCCTCCTCGCCGCGCTGCTGGTCTCGGCGGTCCCGGTCGCTGCGAGCGCCGATCCCCCGTTCCGCAAGGAGTGGCTCGAGCCCTACCTGGCGAGCGGCCCCGGAGCGCGCGCCCGGCAGCACCTGGAGGCGAAGGCGCCGTCGCTCGCGCTGCCGATCCTGCAGAAGCTCGCCGCGCGCAAGGGGCGCGAGGCGCTGCAGGCGCGCTATCTGCTGGCGCACGCGCTCCTCGGCGGCGGCAAGCACGATGAGGCGACCACGCTCTTCGTGGCGCTGGCCGCCGACTACCCGCTCCTTTCGGACTACTGTCGCTATCACGGCGCGCAGGCAGCGCTGCGCGGCGGCAAGCCCGACCGGGCCGCCGAGCTGGCGGCGCAGGTGGAGACGGCCTCGGTGCTCACGCCCGAGGCGCGGCTGCTGCGCGCGGAGGCCCTGCGCGACCTCGGGCGCCCTGCGGAGGGGGCGGCGATCTGGGCCGAGTACCTTCGCCAGAGCCCCGGCGGCAAGCAGGTCGGCAAGGCGCACCTCCGGATCGCCGAGGCGGCGGGGCTGCAGGCGGTGAAGGGCGGGCCGGGCGCCGCAGAGGCCCGGGTCCGCGCGCTCGACCACTACAAGCTCGCGCTGATCAAGGCGCCGCTCGCGAAGCAGGCTCCTGAGGCCCGCAAGCAGCTCGCGGCCCTGGCCGCGCTCGTGCCCGGCGGCGCCCAGCGCGCCGAGCTCGACGGGTGGCAGCGCTTCGAGCAGGCGGTGGTGGTCTTCCGGGCCAACCGCAACACCGAGTCCGAGGCCGCGTTCACGGCCATCCTGGGTGGCAAGGCGCCGAGCCCGCTGCTCCGCTGCAAGGCGACCTTCTACCTGGCGAAGAGCATCTTCAAGCAGCGCCAGCGGGCCCGCTCCGTGCCGCACTACGAGGCCGCGACCAAGGCCTGCGGCATCGCCGGCGAGCGCGAGCTGGTGGCGAAGAGCCTCTTCGACGCCGCCAAGGGGCTGATGAACGCGAAGAAGCACCTCGAGGCGATCCGGCACCTGGAGGCGATCGAGAAGGAGTTCCCCGACCACACGCTGGCTGACGACGCGCGGCTGTGGGAGGCGGAGGCGTACGAGGACCTGAAGAAGCCCGCGGAGGTGGTGCGCCTGCTCTCGTCCCTCCCGCAGCTCTACCCGCAGGGCGACATGGCGCACGAGGCGCTCTGGCGGCTCGCGCGAGGAGCCTACCTGGAGAAGCGGGCTACTGCCGCGCTCGAGTACCTGGAGAAGGCGATCGCGCTCGGACGTCCACGCTACTACTACTCCCTGGGGCAGGCGCTCTACTGGAAGGCCCGAATCCTCGAGCAGGGCGGGCGCCCGGAGGCGGTCGCGACCTACCAGCGCTGCGCCCGAGAGTACCCGCTCTCGTTCTATGCGCTCCTCGCCTTCAACCGCCTGCGCGAGCGGCACGCGGCGGCCTACCGCGCGCTCCAGCACGAGCTCCTCGGCAAGACGGGGGTGGGCAAGGGGCGCTGGCACTTCGCGCCGCGGGAGCTCTTCGGGCGCACGGCGTTCCTGCGCGGGGTGGAGCTGGCCCGGCTCGGCTTCGGCTCGGCGGCCGGGCGCGAGCTCGCGCAGGCCGGCCTCTCCACCAGCAAGGCGGCGTCCGACGACGATCTCTGGCTGGCGGCGGTGCTCTATGACCGCGCCGGCCTCTGGAACCTCTCGCACCAGGTCCCTCGCACGGCGGACACCGCGTACAAGCGCAGCTACCCGAGCGGGGAGGCGTACCGCCGCTGGGCGCTCGCCTACCCGCTCGCCTTCGAGCCGATGGTGCGCGCGGGCGCCAAGGCGGCGCAGCTCCCCCCCGAGCTCGTGCTCAGCATCATGCGCGAGGAGAGCGGCTTCTCGCCGGGCATCGAGTCGTACGCGAACGCGGTGGGGCTGATGCAGCTGATCCTGCCGACGGCGCGGGCGGCAGGGAGCGCGCACAAGCTCAAGGTCACGCGCGAGGCGCTCCGCGATCCGGCGACCAACATCAAGCTCGGGTCCACGTTCCTCGGGTTCTTGCACCGGACCTTCCAGAAGGTGGTCCCGCTCGCGGTGGCCGGCTACAACGCGGGCGAGGGGGCTGTCTACAAGTGGCTGCGCCAGTACGGCGCCGGTCACCCGCAGCTGCAGCTCGACGAGCTGATCGAGCGCATCCCGTACGATCAGACGCGCCGCTATACGAAGCGGGTCGTCTCGACGTTCTTCACCTACTCGGTGCTCTACCGGCAGGGTGATGCGCGCATCCCCGTCCTCGGGCAGAAGCTGCCGGTGCTCACGTCCGCCAAGGCGTTCGGGCGCTAGCTCTTCATAGCTACGCCGACGCACGTAGCTACGCCGACGCACCACCTGCGGTGATTCCAGGTCCGCTCGCTCCCGGTGCGCTTGAGTCTCGCGGCCGAGGGTTGCTCTGGCTCGCACTGCCTGCCAGTCCCGGGCGCCTGCTCCACGGGCAGGCGGCCGGCAAGCCTCGCTCGGCGACTCGTGCCAGGGCGGGCCCGGGTGGACCGCGCCCTGTCACTCGCGACGACCCTCGGCCGTCGAGCTCAAGCGCGCCTCGCGCTCGCTCGCGCTGAAGTCCGACGCGCCTCGCGCTGAATTCCGACGCGCCACTCGATCCGACGCTCATTGGCTCACGCTGAATTCCGGCGCGGCACTCGATCCGGCGTTCATCACCGGGGAGCGATGACGCTGACTCCTCGACGGGAGGGCCCCGCCTCGCGCACGCCAGCAGTCCGCAACCGAGGGCGATGTGGCGCCCGCTCCACCCCGGCGCACCTTCGCCCGCTGGCAAGTCGAGCCAGCAGCTCGAGGGTCCACCGAAAGCGCGCGTGCCGCAGCGGTGCACCGACACGACCAGCGCGCCGAGTGCCCGCGTGAACAAAAACATGAGCGGACTGATGGCGTGCGCGAGGCGCCGGCGAAGCCGGGCCCGACTCAACTGCACCACGGCTGCGCTCGCGGCCGGGTAGAACGAGGATGTGAGCGTGGGGGGGCGGGCGGAGCGGAGGAGCGTGAGCGGAGGAGAGCGGAGGGCGGGGGCCGCCGAGCTACTTCGGCCGCCGCGTCACGACGCAGTTCCTCCCCCGCTCCTTGGCCTGGTAGAGCGCCTCGTCGGACGCGAGGACGAGCGCCTCGGGGGTGGTGATGCTGCTGTCGGGCAGCGCGGCGATGCCGATCGACACCGTGATGTTCGTCTGCGTGCTCTCGTGCACGAAGAGGTGCGCGGCGACCTCGTGCCGGATGCGCTCGGCGAGGATCGACGACTTCATCAGCTCGGTGTCCCGGCAGAGGACCGCGAACTCCTCGCCGCCGTAGCGGCAAGTGACGTCCTCGGCGCGGGTCGAGCGGGTGACCAGCTTCGCGAACTGCTTCAGCACCGCGTCGCCGACGAGGTGACCGTGCGTGTCGTTCACCAGCTTGAAGTGATCGAGGTCGAGGAAGAGCAACGCGAGCGCCGTGTGGTGGCGGTCGGCGAAGGAGAACTCCGACTTCAGCCGCTCCTCGAAGTAGCGCCGGTTGAAGACGCCGGTGAGCCCGTCGCGCAGCGCGGCCTCGTACATGGCCTGGGCGTAGTTCGCCTCCGGTGCATCATTGAAGGTGAACTTGAGGATGGTCATCACGCCGATCTGGATCTTGTCGCCGTCCTTCAGCGGATGACTGCCCTCCACGCGGTGGCTGTTGGCGAAGGTCCCGTTCCGGCTGCCCGCGTCCTGCAGGACGTAGTTGCCGTTCCCGTCGTGCGCCACCTGCGCGTGCCGACGGGAGATGCCGGCGTCGAGGATCTGGATCTCCACCCCCTCCTCGCGGCCGATGGTCGTCTTCTTGGAGGCGAGGTTGAAGACCTGACCGACGTTGGTACCGCTGAGCACGATGAGGTGCGCCGTGCGAGCCTTCTTGGGCTCGTCGGCCGGCCTGGTCGTTGCAAGGGGAGCGACGACCGTGACCTCTTCGCTCTTGAAGCGAGCCATGCGGACCAATCTTAGTGAGAAAGCCGCGGAATCGCAATCGCGGTTGTTGCCCCTCCCGGCCAGGGGTTCAGAGAGGCCGGGTCAAGGGGCAAGGGGGAGCAGCAGGCAGGACGGAGCCCCCGAGCCGTGCTCGCTCCAGGCCGCTACGAGCAGGCGATCGCCCCGGGGGGAGAGCGCGAGGCCGGTGACGATCTGGCTGAAGCGCGTCAGGCGCTCGCTGCCGGCGGGGCGGGTCAGCGCCAGCGCCCAGTCCCAGCCGCCCGAGGCGATCAGGCTGGCGTCGGGCCGGGCCGCGAGCTCGGTGACCGAGGAGGTATGCGGCTGCAGGCTACGCAGGCGGGCACGGCGCCGCAGGCTCCAGAGCTCGACCCGGTCCCCGGCGGCGGCCGCCCGCCGGTGCAGGCCGCGCCGCTCGAGCGTGACGAGCTCACGGCTGCGGCGGGGGGGGGCGGCGCTGGTCGCCACCACCAGGGTCGGCTCGGCGGCGCCCGGCGTCGCGGCGAGCGCGTTCACGGGCGCGCCCACGTCGAGCACGCCGAGGAGCGCCAGGCGCGGGCTCCACAGCCGCACCGTGCCGTCCCAGGAACCAGAGGCGAGCCCACCCGGGATCGACGTCAGCGACGTGACCGAGTCGCGGTGCCCGCGCGCGCAGCCGAGGAGCGCACCCCGCCGATCGAGCAGGCAGACGCCCGCGCTCTCGGGGACCGGCTCGAGCGCGCCGAGGAGCCCGCGCCGGTAGCGCGCCTCGGTCCCGACCACCAGCCGCTCGTCGTCGAGGAAGCGCACCGCGAGCGCGGGGGAGGGGAGCGAGGCGGCCGCGAGCGCGCGACCCCCGGGGAGCTCGTAGAGGACCACGCGTCCGCCGGCGACCAGACCTCGCGTGGTCTGGCGCACCTCGCGGAACGCCGCCGCCAGCAGGTGGCCGCCCGGCTGGACCGCGAGCTGGCTGAGTCCGTCCTGGCCGGGGCCGAGGCGCAGCTGCCGGCGCCGCCCACCGCCGCCGTCGTAGATCGCGAGGCGGTACTCGCCGTCCTCGAGGAGCGCGCAGCCGGGCTCCTCGCCGACGAAGACGGCGTCGAAGGCGAAGCTGCGCGAGTCGAGGACGAGCGGCCGCGGCGGGCGCGTGGCCCCCGGCCCGGGCGCGCGGCAGCCGGCGAGGAGCGCGAGGGCGAGGAGGACGGGGGGGCGCATCCTCAGGCGAGCGCCGGCACCGGCCGCGGGGCTCCGCACAGGCGGTGGTAGGCGTCGACGATGCCCTCGGGCGTCAGCTCACAGCTCCGGCGCTGGCTGGCGATGGTCGCGTGACGCACCCAGCGGTCGGGGACGCCGAGGCGCCGGATCAGCGGCCGCAGCCCGTGGACCTCGCAGAGCTCGAGGACGGCCGAGCCGAAGCCGCCGGCGAGCGCGCTCTCCTCGACGGTGAGCACCGCGGCCGCCTGCCGGATGGCGGGGACCAGCAGCTCCTCGTCGAGCGGCTTGATGAAGCGGGCGTTGACGACGGTGCAGCGCACGCCCTCCTCGGCGAGGCGCGCGGCCGCCGCCACCGCCGCGTGGACGAGCGGCCCGACGGCGAGGATCAGGAGGTCGTGGCCGTCGGCGCGCATCAGCTCGGCCTTCCCCCACGGCAGCAGGCGCGGCGGGCCCTCGAGGGGCACGCCGACGCCTGCCCCGCGCGGGTAGCGGATCGCCACGGGCCCGTTCGCCTTCAGCGCCGTCGCCAGCATGTGGCGCAGCTCGTCCTCGTCGCGCGGCGCGAGGAGCGCCAGGTTGGGGATGATGCGGAGGTAGGCCGGGTCGAGGACTCCGTGGTGCGTCGCGCCGTCCTCGCCGACGAAGCCCGAGCGGTCCATGCAGAAGATCACCGGCAGGTCCTGCAAGCAGACGTCGTGCGCGATCTGATCGAAGGCGCGCTGCAGGAAGGAGGAGTAGATCGCCACCACGGGCCGGAAGCCCTCGCAGGCGAGCCCGGCCGCGAAGGTGACCGCGTGCTGCTCCGCGATGCCCACGTCGTAGACCCGGCCGGGGAAGCG
>JAKLHH010000449.1 GCA_022710245.1 Myxococcota bacterium | reverse complement strand
GCTCTCCCGCGCGCTCGGCGGTGCGAGGCGCGGCTCAGTTGCCCGCCATGGCGCAGGTCGCCGTCTGGGCCCAGGCCACCGCGTCGGTGTAGAGCAGGAGCAGCCGGTCCTCGTCGAGCCGCGCCTCGCGGGCGAGGGTCTGGACCACCTCCCAGTTGGCCTGCTCGTAGGCGAGGACCAGCTGCAGCACCCGGGTCAGCGCCGACGGGGCACCGAGCACTGCGGCGCGGAGCTCGTCGGTGAGCGCCATCTCGGAGAGCGCCTGCTCCTTGGGTCGATCGAGGAGCGCGTCGATCGCGTAGAGGAGCCCGACCAGGAAGAGGTCGTTCGCCCGCGCGCCGAGGCCACAGGGCCGCGCGGCGAGCTCGCAGAAGCGCGCGCGGACCAGGCAGGTGCTGACCAGCTCGGGGCACTTGTCAGCGCCCAGCGCGGCCACGCCCGAGACGTAGGCCCACTGCCGCAGGGCGCGCTCCCCGAGCAGCACCATCGCGTGGCGGATGGAGGCGACCTTGGAGCGCAGCCCGAGCGCGGCGGAGTTGAGGTAGCGGAGCAGGCGGACGGAGAGCGAGAGGTCCTGGCGGACGATGCCCTCGACCTCGTCGAGGTCGAGCTCGGCGCGACTGATCGCCTGGAGGAACCGGAGCTGGCTGAGCTTCTGCGGCGCGAGCTGCTTGCCGGTGACGATCTGCGCCTTGCAGAAGAAGTAGCCCTGGAAGAGCTCGTAGCCGAGCTCGGTGCCCTCGCGGAAGTCTTCCTGCGTCTCCACCTTCTCCGCCAGCAGGTGGAGCTGCGGGTGGCGATCGCGCAGCCTCGCCAGCTCGCGCCGGCCCGCGGAGGGGGTGGCGAGGAAGTCGACCTTGACGACATCGGCGAGCGCGAGGAGCGGCTCGGCCTCGGGCTTGTGCACGAAGTCGTCGAGCGCCAGCTGGTAGCCCGCCTCCTTGAGGGCTCGGCAGGCGCCGATGATCTCCGCGTCGGGCTCGACCGTCTCGAGGAGCTCGAGGACCACGCGGTCGACGGGCAGCACCGAGACCAGCCCGTCGACGATCACGCGCCGCGTCAGGTTGATGAAGGCGCGGTGCTCGCCGACCAGGGCGTCGAGCCCGAAGACGGAGAGGCTCTGGTCGATGACGGTGAGGGAGGCGCGATCGAGATCATCGCAGATGCAGCGGTTCTCGGCGCTCGAGCGGTAGAGCAGCTCGTAGCTCTGCACCACCTGCTGACGATCGAAGATCGGCTGGCGCGCGACGAAGGCGGTCATTGCGGACCTCTTGTGACACCATCGGCAGGTCCGCGCCGGAGCTGAGCCCCTACCCCCCTACTTGACCACGAAGTCAGCCACCAGCATCAGGTGATCGCTCGCCTGGCTGTCCGTCCCCTTGAGCCCCAGCCGGTTCGCGGTGGTCGCGTCCAGCTCGGCGGACTCGAGCACGAAGCCGCCCCTCCGCTCGAGCTCGGGGCTGTGCACCAGGACGTCGAGCTTCCCGGGCGGGAAGCCGCCCTTGTCGGCGTCGTTGCGCCAGGTGAAGACGTCCTCTCCGACCAGGTGCCTGAGCAGCCAGTGGCTGAGCGCGGGGCCCTTGGGGTCGAGCAGCACGTCGAGCGGCGCGCGGGAGCCGACCAGGTTCCAGTCGCCGACCACCACCACCGGCGCGGCGCGCCAGGGATCGAGCTCCGCGCCGAGGGCGCCGTCGCGGAGCTGCTTGATGGTGGCCGCCAGCGCCGTGAGCTCCTGGACGCGGGCCGCGTCCTCGGCGCTGCCGGTGTAGCCGCAGCAGGTCGGGCGCAGGGTGAAGACCACCAGCCGCTTGCCGGCGAGCTCGAGGGCGACGCCGAGGAACGCCTGCGTCGCGCTCTGCACGGGGAGCTGCTTGCCGGGGGCCCGGCTGGCGATGGCGAGGTCCGCGTGCCGCGCGACGGTCCAGGCGGCGCCGTCGCCGAGCGGGTCGATCGCGCGCAGGCGCGTGGCCAGCTCCTCGGCTGTCGCGGTGAGCTCCGAGAAGCAGTAGACGTCGGCGGCCGCCGCCTTGACCAGGCGCCCGGCGGCCTCCTGGCGCGCGGCGTCGGTGAGCCCGTCGACCCAGGTGTTCAGGCTGGCGATGCGCGCCGTGGTGCCGGCCTGCCGGTCGGGGGAGCGCGGCGTGGGCGCGGGCGCGGCGGGCAGGGCCAGCGTGAAGGCCGCCGGCGCCGCGAGCTGGTCCGAGCCCGAGAAGTCGACCTTGACCACGTCCCCGACCTTGGCGCCGAAGCGCGCCAGGTCCAGGCGCAGCTCGAAGCGCGAGCTGGCCCAGGTCGGCGCGCTCACGTAGCCGAGCTGCGACCAGGGCAGCCTCTTCGCCGGAGCTCCGTCCGTGGTGGCGACCCGGCCGCGGAGGTCCACCGAGACGCGCGAGGCGGGCAGCGTGAGCTCGACGACGAGCGTGCCCTCGCTGGCCGGCCCGGAGCTGGCGTTGACGGTCTGCGCGAGCTCGAAGGCCAGGAAGAGCGTGGTCCCGCGCGAGGTGGCCCTGAGCGAGCGCAGGTCGAGGCCGCCCTTCGCGTCGCCGGCCGGATCGCTGGCGAGCTCGGGGACCGCCGTCCAGTCCTCGAAGTCTCCGTCGATGGAGGGCGCGGCGGGCGGCTCGAGCGCGGTCTCGCGAGCAGCGCTCGCCTCGGAGGCGACCTCAGGGGTCAGGGTGCGATCCACCGCGGCGTCGACCGCTCCGGAGGACCCGGAGCAGGCGGCGAGGAGCAGCGTGAGCCAGAGCCAGGAGCGCGTCATCCCGGTAGCTTACCACCGCGCGACAGGACTGGCGCGCGGCGCCGGCGTGCCCTATCGTTGAGACATGTCAACCGAGTTCGACACCATCAAGAGCATCGCCAGAGAGTCCCTGATGCCCGACTTCTTCGGCGCGAGGGTCGACGAGGAGAACCTCTGGGACTCGCTGCGTCAGGTCCTCACCGGCCTCCGCCCCGCCGCGCCGAACCCGGTGATCGATCGGGTGAAGCAGATCGCCGGCACGGCCTCGACGGCGACGGAGTTCATCGACAAGCTCAAGGCCATCAACCTCTGGCTGCCGTTCAAGGAGCTGGTCGGGAAGATCCGGGTGAAGTAGCCCGCTGCTCCGGCCTCGCGGCCACACGGCGCCCCACCCCGCTGGGCGCCGGACGTTCTACTTCACTGCACAGGGCTCGCCTTGAACGTCACCACGTAGTCGACGGGGTAGGGATCGTCCTGGCAGGTCACCAGGGCCACCGTGTCGTGGAACTGCCAGGAGTAGACGTCGGGGCACGCGCTCTCGACGTTGCTGAGGTAGGTCAGCGCGTCGTCGTCCCACTTCGACTCCGGCCGCGTCAGCGTCACGCCGTCCTCGGGCCGGGTCGCCGTACCGCGGGGGATGCAGAGCTGATCCTGCGGGTTGGGGAGGTCCTTCGGGTAGAACGGCGAGCAGCCGAACTTGCCGTCGCAGCAGCCCGCGCTGCCCTTCTCGTTCTTGCAGGTGCAGTCCGTGGTCAGATCGCACTTGCAGCAGTGCTTGACGTCGTTCCTCACCTTGCAGGGGCTGAGGCAGCCCTTGAACGGGCCGCTGCCGGCGGGCCACTTCCCCGGCGACCAGCACGCCGGCGCGCTCTTGCACTCGCCGACGGTCTTGCAGCTCGCGGTGCGGGTCTTCGGCGCGATCGTGATCTGGAAGTTCCAGCCATCGACGAAGCTCACGTCGTAGTTGTCCGGCTGCCCGACGTTCTTGCCACCGTCGAGCGTGAGCTCCGCGAGCGAGACTGGCGGATCGCCGCTCACCGCGCAGGCCGCCAGCCCCTTGCAGTCACCGACCTCGCACTTCAGGTTGGTCCCGCTCCCGGTGCAGCCGGTGCGAGCCCAGAGCCTGCCGCTGTCCCAGCCGTGCGGCACGGTGAGCTCACGGTCCTGCTGGTCGTCGAGCTTCCAGTCCCACCCGCCGACGTCGAGGCTGCCCGCCGAGCTCAGCGCCGCGATCCAGATGGTCTGCCCGGTCCGGTTGCTCACCGTGACCTTGTGCGTGCCGGTGCCGCCGCTGGACTTCTTGCAGACGGTGGTCTCGTCGCAGCTGCCCGCCCCGCCGCACGGCGTGAAGGTGCAGTTGTTCGGCTGGGCGACAGGATCCCAGCAGGCGCCGGACCTGGTGCAGCAGTGGAAGCCGGCCGCGCACTTCAGGCAGGCGCTCTCGGCGGCGGTGCAGGCGCGGGGCCCGGACTGGGCGTCGCTGCCCTGCTGCTTGCTGTCACTGCAGGAGCTGGCGGCGGCGAGCGCGAGGAGCAGGGCGAACCGACGGCGACGGTGTCTTCGGGGTTGCACCATGGCGACCAACATAGCACGACCTCGCCTGGCCTCGGTTCGCCGTTGCTGGCGATGCGCCGTGGGCCGATAATCGGGCGGTCCTCGTCGCCCTCGGAGAACGTCATGCGCACCTGGAAGCCCGCGTTGATCCTGCTCGCCCTCGCCTCGTGGTCCTGCAGCGAGACGAGCCAGAACGTCTGCACCCCCGGCGCCACGCAGGCCTGCGTCTGCCCGGGCGGCACGGCCGGCGCCCAGGCCTGCGAGAAGGACGGCAAGAGCTGGGGCGCCTGCTACGGCTGCGGCGGGGACTCCGATGGCGGCGTCCGCGTCGACGGCACCGGCGCCGGCGACGCGAAGGCCAGCGACGCGAAGGCCGCGGTCGACCACGGGCCGGCCGGCTGCACCAAGCCCGCCGACCTGCTGAACCTCGACGCGTGCGGCCCCGGGAAGGCCTGCGCCATCGTCGACAGCAAGGGCACGCTGGGCTGCGTCGCCCCGGGGACGACCGCCTTCTTCAAGCCGTGCACGGACCAGGGCTCCTGCGTCGCCGGCTCCGGGTGCATGGGCCTCAGCGCCGGCAACCTGACCTGCCTGCCCTTCTGCGACAAGGGCGGCACCGACACCTGCCCGAAGGGGAGCAGCTGCACCGCCAGCTTCCACACCACCGCCGGCGACATCGGCCTCTGCATGGAGGTCGCGAGCTGCGACATCGTGACCGGCACCGGCTGCAGCGGGACGCTCGGGTGCTACATCGGGGACACCAAGGGCAACCCGATCTGCCTGCCGCCGGGCTCGGCCAAGGTGGGCGAGAGCTGCACGACCAGCGACAACTGCATCCCCGGGCTCGTCTGCGCCAAGCTGGTCTGCCGGCGGCTCTGCCACGACGACGCCGTCTGCGTCTCGCCGGACACCTGCAAGGGCAAGGGCATCGTCTTCAGCGCAGCGCCGACCGTCGGCATCTGCACGCCGTAGAGCAGAGCCAGCGCTCCTGCTACGATGGCGGCATGACTGCACACGGCTCGAACCGACGCTCCTTCCTTGGCGGGCTCCTCTCGACGGCGGCGCGACTCGTGGCCGTGGTCGCCGGCGGCGGCGCCGTGCTCTCCTCCCTCGCTGGCTGTCCGCTGGCCGCCAAGTACGGCGGGCCGCCCGAGCCGCGGGCGGCGAAGTACGGAGGCCCGCGCGGGCCCGCGTCGCAACCCGCGGGCACGCCGAGCTCGCAGCCCGCGCCGGGGCAGCCTCCGCCCTGATATCGCGCTCACCGGACCAGGGTGAGCCCTGAGTAGCTGCTCGGCGAGCTGCAGGACTTCCGTGCCCGTCAGGGCCACGACATCGGGCTGGGGGCGCGCGCCTGAGCGGTCAGCGCCTCGGCGATCACCCGAGCTCCCGCTTCGACGTGCCCTGGAAGGACAGTTGCAGCTCTATGTCGGCGGGCTCACGCTCGAGATCAGCCGCAGCCGAGCGACGGTCTCCGCCAGGGCCTTCACCACGGCGTCGATGTCTTCCTCGTGCGTCTCGCGACCGAGCGACAGCCGGATGGTTCCCTGCGCCTCGCGCGCCGCGAGGCCCATGGCGCGCAGCACGTGGGAGGGCTCGGGCTCGCCGGTCGAGCAGGCCGAGCCTGTGGAGACGCAGATGCCCTGCACGTCGAGCCCGAGGACGATCGACTCGCCGTCGATGTCCTGGAAGCTCATGCTCGAGGTGTTGGGTACGCGCGGAGATCTCTCGCCGTTGATCCGCACCGCTCGCACCGCGGAGCTCACCTCGTGCTCGAGCCGGTCTCTCAGAGCCCACAGGCGATCCACCTCTCCCTCAACGTCCTCCAGGGCCAGAGCCACCGCTTCGGCGAACCCAACGATGGCCGCGACGTTCTCCGTGCCGGCGCGAAGACCGTGCTCCTGTGCACCTCCAGTCGTGACCGGTGCGAGCGGGGTGCCCTGACGGACGTAGAGGGCCGCCGCTCCCTTCGGACCGTGGAGCTTGTGTCCGGAGAAGGTGACGAGATCTGCGCCGAGGCCGGCGAGCCGTCCCGGCAGCTTGCCGGCGGACTGCACCGCGTCCGTGTGAAAGACGATGCCGCGTCTCCTCGTGATCGTCGCGATCTCCTCCAGCGGCTGGATGACACCGGTCTCGTTGTTGGCGTGCATCACGGTGACGAGGATCGTCTCCTCGCTCAGGCTCGCCTCGAG